>DATCYL010000137.1:0-14499 GCA_036570305.1 Lachnospiraceae bacterium | reverse complement strand
AAACTTTATTATTTGCCGATTATGAACGTCACTTCGCCAATATTCAAGAAACACTCGCCAAACTTTTACAAAGAGCAGAGGACAAACTCGGTTCTTTAACAGTTTCTCCTGTTATTACAGGTTCCGGCGGTCTTACTCTTGCCAATCATTTAGAAGTACCTTTTGTCCAGGAGGTTATCGCGGTCTCCTCCTCCTTACAAGAATTTGCATCCAATACAGATGTCGCCATAGAACTTGGAGGAGAAGACGCCAAAATTATTTACTTTGAAAATGGTAATGTGGAACAACGTATGAACGGAATCTGTGCAGGAGGTACCGGTTCTTTTATCGACCAGATGGCATCTCTTTTGCAAACAGATGCTCCCGGATTAAATGAATATGCTAAAAATTATCATGCCCTCTACCCTATTGCGGCACGCTGTGGTGTTTTTGCAAAATCCGACATTCAACCCCTGATTAATGAGGGGGCTACCAAAGAAGATTTGTCAGCTTCTATTTTTCAAGCGGTAGTAAATCAAACCATTAGCGGACTGGCATGCGGAAAACCGATTCGTGGTCATGTTGCCTTTTTAGGTGGCCCTCTGCACTTTTTGTCAGAATTAAAAGCAGCCTTTATCCGCACACTGGATTTAGATCAGGAACATACCATTGTTCCTGAAAATTCACATCTTTTTGCAGCCATCGGTTCTGCTCTTAATGCCAAAGAAGATCTTGCTATATCCATGGTTTCTATGAAAGAAAGGCTTTCTGCAACCATAAAAATGGAATTTGAGGTGGATCGCTTGGAGCCTCTCTTTGCAAATGAAGAGGAATACAGGGAATTTAACGATAGACAAAACACTTATAAAGTAGCTACTGCAGACTTAAATACTTACAGCGGAAATTGCTTTTTGGGAATTGATGCCGGTTCTACTACCACCAAAGTCGCTTTAGTTGGTGAGGACGGCTCTTTGCTTTATTCTTTTTATAACAGCAATAACGGAAATCCTTTAGCCACCACCATTCGTGCCATAGCAGAAATAGAAGAATTAATGCCCGAAACGGCAAAAATCAGTTATTCCTGCTCTACCGGATATGGAGAAGCACTTATCAAATCTGCACTTTTGCTGGATGAAGGAGAGGTAGAAACTGTATCTCACTATTATGCCGCTGCCTTTTTTGATCCTAAGGTGGACTGTATCTTAGACATCGGCGGTCAGGATATGAAATGCATTAAAATCAAAGACCAAACTGTAGAGGGCGTACAGCTTAATGAAGCCTGCTCTTCCGGCTGTGGTTCCTTTATTGAGACCTTTGCAAAATCCTTAAATTACAGTGTCCATGACTTTGCAAAAGCTGCCCTTTTTGCTAAAAACCCTATTGATTTGGGAACAAGATGTACCGTCTTTATGAATTCTAAAGTAAAACAGGCACAAAAAGAGGGTGCCGAGGTTTCGGATATTTCTGCCGGACTTGCCTACTCTGTTATTAAGAATGCACTTTATAAGGTAATCAAGGTTTCAGAGGCTTCCGAGCTTGGAGAGCATATTGTTGTCCAGGGTGGAACTTTCTACAACGATGCCGTTTTACGCAGTTTTGAAAAGGTGGCAAAGTGCCATGCCATCCGTCCAGATATTGCAGGAATTATGGGTGCTTTCGGTGCCGCCTTGATTGCCAGAGAACGCTTTGCCGGCAAAAAAGAAAGTAGCATGCTCTCCTTTGATGAGATCAAAAATTTAGAATATTCTACCTCTATGTCTCACTGTAAGGCTTGTACCAACCACTGCCGCCTTACCATCAACAAATTTAGCGGCGGGCGTCGCTTTATATCCGGAAACCGTTGTGAGAGAGGACTTGGAAAACAAAAAAATGCCGATAATATACCGAATCTATTTGATTATAAATACCACAAACTCTTTGATTACCCATCTTTAAGTATCAAAGAGGCTCATCGCGGTCAGGTCGGTATCCCCAGGGTGTTAAATATGTATGAAAATTACCCTTATTGGCATACTTTCTTTACTAAATTAGGCTATCGTGTGGTCTTATCTCCCACTTCTTCAAGAAAAATTTATGAAATGGGAATTGAATCTATCCCCAGCGAATCCGAATGTTATCCGGCAAAGCTTGCTCATGGACATATTTCTTGGTTAATTAAAGAGGGAGTAAAATTTATTTTCTACCCTTGTATTCCCTATGAGCGAACAGAGTTTGATGGAGCTGTAAACCATTACAACTGTCCTATTGTAACTTCCTATGCTGAAAACATTAAAAATAATGTAGAAGAACTTAGAGATTCTTCTATAAATTTCCAAAATCCTTTTATGTCTTTTACAAATGAGGAAGTTTTAACAAAACGCTTGGTTGAGGAATTTTCTCAAATTCCTGCAAAAGAAGTCAAAGAAGCTGCTCATCTTGCCTGGCTGGAACTTGAAGCTTCCAGAGAGGATATTAAGAAAAAAGGTGAAGAAACTCTGCGTTATCTGGAAGAGACCGGTCGTCGAGGCATTGTTCTTGCAGGTCGCCCCTACCACTTAGATCCTGAGATTCACCACGGTATTCCGGATTTAATTAACTCCTACGGTGTTGCTGTCTTTACAGAGGACTCTATCTCCCATTTGGCACCTATTGAGAGACCTCTTCGTGTCAATGACCAGTGGATGTATCATAGCAGACTTTATGCAGCCGCTAACCTTGTAAAACAAAATGATGCCTTGGATTTAATCCAGTTAAACTCTTTTGGTTGTGGTCTTGATGCGGTAACTACCGATCAGGTTTATGAGATTTTAAATAAAGCCAATAAGATTTATACCTGTCTAAAAATTGATGAAGTAAATAATCTTGGTGCTGCCCGTATTCGTATTCGTTCTCTCCTTGCTGCCATCCGCACCCGTGAAGAGAAAATGCAAAACGCTTTAGAAAATGGAAGTTTAAGCTGCCACATGGAAGAGGAAGCTCTTAGCTCTTCTGCTATAGAAAGAGTGATCTTTACAGAGGAAATGCGCAAAAACTATACCATTTTGTGTCCGCAAATGTCTCCTATTCATTTTTCAATTTTGGAGGCGGCACTTCGTGCAAGTGGTTACAACTTAAAAGTTCTTCCTAACGATAATAAAGAAGCGGTGGATGTCGGTCTTAAATTTGTTAATAATGATGCCTGCTATCCTTCTCTTATGGTCGTCGGACAGATTATGCAGGCTTTGCTTTCAGGAGAATATGACTTAAATCGTGTAGCCATTATTATGTCTCAGACCGGTGGAGGCTGTCGTGCTTCAAACTACATCGGATTTATTCGCAGGGCTTTAGAAAAAGCGGATATGGCTCATATTCCGGTAATCTCCGCCAACCTATCAAAATTAGAGAGTAACCCTGGCTTTAAGCTGACCTTACCTATGGCAAAACGCGCTGTCTATGCGGCTGTATTTGGAGATGTTCTTATGAAATGTCTCTATCGTATGCGCCCTTATGAAATAAGCTCAGGCTCCGCCAACGCTATGCATAAAAAGTGGGAAGCAAAATGTATTGAATTTGTATCTTCTCCTAAGCCTAAGTTCTCTGCCTTTAAGACCTTATGTCGACAGATTATTCAGGACTTTGACCACTTACCTATCACAGATGAGAAAAAACCTCGTGTGGGTATCGTCGGAGAGATTTTGGTTAAATTCCTTCCTGCTGCCAACAACTATCTGGTGGAACTCTTAGAGAGGGAAGGTGCCGAGGCTGTCGTTCCCGATTTAATCGACTTTATGAGCTATAGCTTTTATAATCAAAACTTTAAAGCAAGTCATTTGGGCTTTAAAAAGACAGCAGCTTTCAAAGGAAATTTAGGAATCTGGGGGATTGAAGCCATCAGAAAAGCGGCTTCCAAAGAATTTGAAAAGAGTATTCACTTTGATCCTCCTGCCAAGATTGAAAATCTTGCCAATATGGCAAAAGAAATCGTGTCGGTAGGAAACCAGACCGGTGAGGGATGGTTCTTAACCGGAGAAATGCTGGAATTAATCCATGCGGGAGCAAAAAACATTGTTTGTACTCAGCCATTTGGCTGTCTGCCAAATCATGTGGTAGGTAAAGGAGTTATCAAGGAACTTCGCCACCAGTATCCCGATGCCAACATTGTTGCCATCGACTATGACCCGGGTGCCAGCGAGGTAAATCAGCTAAATCGTATTAAGCTGATGCTCTCAACAGCTAATAAAAATTTAAACAAAGAAAGCAATAAAATCGATGCATAAAGCAAAGAACCCCTTAGGTATCATCCCTAAGGGGTTCTTTATTATTTAAGACTTCCGACTATGTTTTTGGCATTTCTATACAATCAAAACTAAGAGTAATAGTAAATATATCTTCTGTCAAATCGGTCTTTATTCTTCCATTCATCCGCTCTACCAACTCTTTGACAATAGGAAGTCCAAGCCCGGTTGTATCTGCCTTATTTTCACTATTTACCCTATAAAACCTATCAAACAGTTTATCCATATCTATGGCATTAGGATTTTCCAGCTGATTTGACAACCTGATTTCCATCCTATCTTCCCTATGATGAGGAGAAATCTTTACTAGATGAATGGATGCCCAGTCCTCTCCATGCACCACTATATTTTGAATTAAATTTTTAAAAATACGATGAAGAGCCACCTCATCACCATATATAATAAACCTTGTAGGCGGAATATCTACTTCTACCTCAAACTTCTTTTCTTCAAAGATATGGTAAAAGGCTGTAACTTCCTCAAACAAAATTTGATTTATGGAAATTACCTCTTTCTTTAGAAAATAATTTGCATCCTGCAATTTTACAAGTTCAAATATTTTATCTAAAATTTGTCGCAGTTCCCGGGATTTTGCAGATATCACTTTAAGATATTCTTCCTGTTCCTCATACAGTGTAGTATCCATCAGAAGCTCTGCATATCCCTGAATACTGGTAAGAGGTGTTCTTATATCATGGGATAGGTTTGTAAGCGCTACAAGTAGCCTATCCCTATAATTACTGTGTTCATGCTCTCTTTCATTGTAGCTTTTTAAAGCCTCATTAAAAGCATCAACCAGTTTTTCAAGAGAAGGTCCCGGCAAATGTCTGCTTAATAAGAGATTTGTTCTATGATCTTCTATAAACTTCAACTCTTCTATCATTTTTTCTACCTGTCGTTTATAGAGGTAACGATAGATAAGAGCAAAACACCCTATAAGAACTATGATTGCTAATAAAATCCAAACCACCTTTATACCCAAATCCTTTTTATAGAATATCTCTCTTTCTAAGTACCATAACTGTAATAAGCCCCATTACTACAATCCATAAAAGAGAAATTGCAGTTACCAAAGCATAATCTTCAGACACGAGATAAGTGCCTGTCAGCCAAGGATCCACCATATAACGCCCCAGCGGAATCACCAGTCCATTAGCCACCTTCATAATACCGAAAGTGATAAAATCATAAAGATTTCCCAAAATCCCCATACCCGCAATAAAACAAACGATAATTGCAAAAATATTGGACGCGCTAAGCAGTCCCACTCCTACATAAATAATATTAAAGGCAGATAAGAGCAAACATAAAACAAAGAAATTTCTAAGTAATTCCAAGACATTTCCAAAACTTAGCCAGGAACCCAAAAAGATTTTTCCACAAACAAAATTAAGCAGATAGGCACTTACTAAATAAAGAAGTGTAAAAATCCCGGTACTTATCAGTTTTGCCATATAAATCTTTCCTTTTGAGCCTACCAAACCGGCTATATTTTTCCTGTAGCCTCTTTTATTATCCGCCATTGCAAACAATATCATGGAGATACCCGAAATCATAGTGTATAGAGGTCCAAAACCGTTTGCAGTCATATATTCTGCCAGGTCCATTCCACTTTCCAGGTAAGGATCAGAACCGTTTTCTAAGGCAATGGACATCCCCGTCTCACCCTCGTCAGCTCCAACACTTGCTATACCATTTTGTTGGACACTCATTTTTTGTAAAGCTGCTATACTAAGAGCCATCAAAAGCAAAATCAAGACCAATTTCGGCAACATTGTTTTCACGAATCTATATACATCCATTTTCACCAAATTATACACTACTGCACACCCCCAACCATACTTAAATAGAAAGATTCCAAATCCTCCGACTCAATCGCCAATTTTCTAACAGCCACCCCGGCTTTTGCCATTTCCATAGAAATCTTATCCATATCCTGATAGCCGCTAAAAATATGCAAGGTATTGTCATCAACCACTTTAAAATCACTGATTGCAAGGTCTCCCAATACTGTAATTGCTCTCTTACTGTCTGAAACCTGTAAAACCAATTTTTCTAAGCTTTTTTGTAGTAACTCTTCTTTGGATAACTCACTGATGAGTTTTCCCTTAGCTATAAAGCCATAGCGTGTCGCAACTCTGGACAATTCTTCCAAAAGATGACTGGAAATCAAAAAAGTAATATTTTTTTCTTTATTCAGATACAAAATTAATTCTCTAATTTCCACAATTCCCTGAGGGTCCAGTCCGTTGATGGGTTCATCCAGCAAGACAATGTCCGGATTTCCTATCAAAGCCAAGGCAATACCCAAACGCTGACGCATTCCCAGGGAAAATCCCTTGGTTTTCTTTTTGCCCACATCTTTTAATCCAACCAGTTCTAACAGTTCTTCCTCGTATCCCTTTTTATGGACACCCATAGCAAGAGCTTTTAAGTATAGGTTGTCTTTTGCACTTAAATCCGGATAAATCCCCGGTTCTTCAATCAAAGAGCCCACTCTGGTATTTAAAAGAGCCTTATCTTTTCTGGGCTTTCCGTAAATTAAAATATTACCACTTGTAGGCTCTGCAAGATTTGCAAGCATTCGTAAAATAGTTGTCTTTCCGGCACCGTTTTGTCCGATAAGACCGTAAATCTCCCCCTGATGGATGGATAAGTTTATATCTGCTGCCGCTTTCTGGGCACCATATTGCTTTGTAAGCTTTTGTGTTTCTAAAATTGTCTTCATTTCTTCTCCTCTCTTTATTACGCTTTTTATAGTAACAAAGCACCTTAAAGACTCGGTAAAGAAAGAATAAAGAAATCTTAAGACTTTCGCTTTTCTACCTTTAGCACAATTTAAATCCAATTCCCCAGACAGTTTTTATATATTCATCCGAATCATACTCACTAATCTTCTTTCTGATATTGCTGATATGCACATTAATAGTGCTGTCTTCCCCAATATAAATATCATCCCATGCATATTCATAGATTGCCTGTTTAGAAAAAATTTTACCCTGATTTGATGCCAGCAGAGTCAAAACTTTCATTTCCTGTCTGGTAAGATTCAAAAGGTGACCCGAAACGCTCGCCTCATATTTGTTAGGTATAATCGTTAAATTTTTATATTGAATGCTTTCTAATGGGCTATTTTCAGAAACTGTTTTTTCTACCTGACCTCTACTATCTGTTTTCGCCAATCTTACCTGTACTCCCACCCTGGCAAGAAATTCCTTCTTTTCAAATGGTTTTGTAATATAGTCATTAGCTCCCAGTGTCAATAAGTCCACCTTTGATTGTGTATGGGAAACCGCAGATACTACTAAAACATTGGCATCACTTACTTCTTTTATCTTAGATATTAAATCCTTTCCCTCCATCCCCGGCAGCATTAAATCCATGACAACCACATCTATCAGCGACCCATGCATATCTAAAAGTAAAAGCCCCTCTGTTCCTGAAAAAGCCTGATAGACTTCATAACCCGCCTTAGATAGAATTTTCTTTTCCAGATGATTAATATCTGTATCATCTTCTATCACTAAAATATTTCCTTTTGCTATCTTATCTTCCACCCTTTAATCCCCCTCTTTAATCGACTACAAAAGATGTAACAGTCTTGCCACCCTTACGAGTTTTCCTCCCATAGGATATTTTTTTAATTCCTCTGCACCTACTTTTCCTATGACTATATAGGCAATCAAATAAGCAAAAAGCCCTACTAAAACAGAAAATCCGGCAGATATTAAATTTCCCAGATAAGAACTTGGTAGTATAAGGGCTGTTACATGATAAAAGCCAAATACAAGTAGTCCCATCACTATGGATGAAGCTATGGGAATCCCATAATTTTTCTTCCACTCATTTCTATATCCTAAATATTTTCTAATAGACAAGCTATTTAAAATACAGATGCTCACTGAATATAGAACTGTTGCCAATATAACCGCCGTAATCCCCATTTTAGGAAAGAAAAGCAATAAAAGATAAAGACCTACAATATTAATTGCCAAAGCAATCGCCGCATTTTTCACCGGTAAAATCGGCTTACTGATACTCTGTAAAATACCATTGGAAATCGTAGATAAGCAATAAAACACAATAGAAATACAACCTATACTTAGGTAATTTCCCGCCAAAACAGCATCACTTCCCGGAAATAATATTTTCATTAAGGGAACTCCCAAAACCCCCATTCCAAAAGTAGCCGGAATAGCTAAAAACATGGTAAATCTGGTTCCCTCATTAATCTTTTCAATGACTCCCTCTATATTTCTCTTTGCATAATTTCCGGAAATGGCAGGTACCATAGTAGAGGAAGTCGCACTGGCTAAAGCCACAGGTATATTAATCATAGTCATATACTGCAAACTAAAAATCCCATACTGTACCGCTATTTCCTTGGCTTTAAAGCCTTTGCTTAAGAGGACATTAGAAAAAATCGTCTGATCAATATAAGCACTTAAATTATAAACAAAAGTACTGATAATAATAGGAGTAACCATCATTAAAATAATTTTAAAAACTTCCCCGTAACTTTCTTCATTATCATTTCTATCCCTTAGCAGTTTTCTTTTAATACCTTTTGCGTTTACTTTATAAACAAAAAGCATAAAGAAAAGTCCGAAAACGACTCCGGCTCCGGTTCCTAAAGTTCCACTGGCTGCCCCATAAATAGCCACTTTAGATGAACTTTCTACAAAGGAACGGGTAAAAAACCATGCTGCCAAAACACTGACAAGGGCATTGACCACCTGCTCCACAATCTGTGAAATAGAGGTGGGAACCATGGTAGAATGTGCCTGAAAATATCCCCGCAGAACCCCCAAATATCCCGAAATCAAAACAGTCGGCGCTAAAACTTTCAATGCTAAAATGGCATTCTCCTGTCCTCTCGGAAGCAAAAAACCGGCAAATAAAAAAATAATAAGACCGGCGATACCTCCAACGATACTTACATAAAGCAGAGCTCCTCGAAAAACTTTTTGTGCATTTTTATATTCTTTTAACGCCAATCGCTCCGCCATTACCTTAGATACTGCCATGGGAATGCTGTAGGAAGAAATTAACAACATAATTGTATAAACATTGTAGGCGTAGCCGTAATATCCGGAACCTTCCGCTCCAATAATGGCTTTCATAGGACTTCTGTAAAGCAATCCTATGATACGCACAATAAGTCCCGCTATTGCAAGTACAGATGCCTGTTTTAATACTGTATTTTTCTTTTGATTTCCCATATTTTCTTCCTTTGCTATCTATTTTCAATCTGCCAATCTATAGCAGTTTCTCCCTGTTCTTCTAAAAAACGATTTATTTTACTAAAAGGACGGCTCCCGAAAAAACCTCGATAAGCTGACAATGGACTCGGATGCGGTGCTTCCAGTATCAAATGCTTAGGATTATCCAAAAGTGATTTTTTTGTCTGTGCCGGACGACCCCATAAAAGAAAAACGATAGGCCTATCTTCTTTATTTAAAACTCTGATTGCAGCATCTGTAAATTCTTCCCATCCGATACCTCTATGAGAGTTCGCCTGATGTGCTCTTACCGTCAATACTGTATTTAATAACAAAACACCCTGCTTTGCCCACTTTTCTAAATACCCGTTATTAGGAATATAACAGCCTAAATCCTCTTCCAACTCCTTATAGATATTTGCCAAGGATGGTGGAATATCCACTGACGGTTTTACAGAAAAACTAAGACCATGTGCCTGTCCGTCTCCATGATAGGGATCCTGTCCTAAAATCACTACTTTCACCTTATCTAAAGGGGTCAAATGAAAAGCGGTAAAAACCTCATCCCCGGAGGGGAATATTTGATAGCGACTATATTCCTCTCTTACCTTATCAAACAAACGCTTATAATAGCTTTTATGAAATTCCTCTTTTAAAGCTGCCTGCCAGCTTCCGCTTAAAGGTGGCATAATCTTCCTCCTAAAGTCTTACTGAAATATTTTTTTCCTTTAAATAGGATTTTACTTCCTTAATTTCTAATTCTTTGTAATGGAAGAGAGATGCCGCCAAAACAGCCTCTGCCCCTCCTTTGACAATTGCTTCGTAAAAATGCTCTTTGTTTCCCGCTCCGCCTGACGCAATAACCGGTACATCCACAGCCTCTGATACCGCCTTGGTAAGACTTATATCATATCCTTTTTTTGTTCCGTCACAATCCATACTGGTCAAAAGTATTTCACCCGCGCCTAATGCTACCACCTCTTTTGCCCACCACAAGACATCCATACCCGTATCCAGTCTTCCGCCATGTTTATAGACATTCCAGCCGCTTCCGTCTTCCCTCATTTTTGCATCAATCGCTACCACCACACACTGACTTCCAAACTTTAATGCCGCTTCTTTAATAAGCTGAGGTCTATCTATGGCTGCCGAATTAACAGAAATCTTATCCGCACCTTCTCTAAGCAGAGCTTTAAAATCTTCAACACTTCGGATTCCTCCCCCCACTGTAAAGGGAATAAAGACATTTTTTGCCACTTTAGCAACCATATCCACTACCGTCTGTCTCTGTTCAGAAGATGCTGTAATATCTAGAAAAACCAATTCATCTGCCCCCGCCTTATCATAGGCTATGGCAATCTCTACAGGGTCACCAGCATCCTTTAAATCCACAAAATTCACACCTTTTACAACCCTTGCGTCTTTTACATCCAAACAAGGTATGATTCTTTTCGTATGCATCAGTTATCCCCTCTCTCAATTTCTATAAAATTTTTTAATATAGAAAGCCCTATCTCCCCGCTCTTTTCAGGATGAAACTGACAAGCAAAAATATTTCCGGCTTCCACCGCCACATGAAGTTGTCTTCCGTATTCTGTCGTAGCTACTACTATATCTTCTTTTTTTGCTTGTAAATAGTAAGAATGTACAAAGTACACATAGGCTTCTTCCTTAATTCCCCTAAAAAGTCTTCCTTGTCTTGGAAAATCTAAAGAATTCCATCCTATATGTGGAATTTTCAACTTATCTTTTGTGGGTATCCTCTTTACTTTTCCTGCAAGTATTGATAATCCCTTTACTCCCGGACTTTCGTCACTCTCCTCAAACAACAGTTGCATACCCAAACATATTCCTAAAAATGGTATTTTTCTTTCTATAATCTGAGTAATTATAGGAAGCAAGCCATATTTCTTTAGCTTTTCCATAGCCTCTCCAAAGCTACCCACCCCCGGCAAAATTACATGATCTGCCTCAAGTAAAGTCTTTGCATCACGGCTTAAACAAGCTTGTCCACCCAGCTTTTCAATCGCTTTTTGTACACTTTTTATATTTCCCGCGTCATAATCTATAATAGCTACCATGCTCTTCCCCCATACCCTATAATCACAAAATTTCCAAAACCACCTTTAGAAATTATAGGCACCATTTACAAGAAAAAGGAGACCAACCTGTGATCTCCTTTTTACAGGTACTCATTTAATACCTGTTATTATACTATATTCCAAGGACTGAAACAACCGACTATTTTCTCGCCTATCTTCCCTCTTCTAGGGTAAACCAAAACTCAACACCGTTTTCATAATTTTTCACCCCACACTTCTCTTCCATGGAGTCCATAATCGCTTTTACAATAGACAGACCGATTCCATTTCCCCCATACGCTCTGGTTCTTGCTTTGTCGACCTTATAAAATTTAATCCAAATTTTATCAATGTCTTCTTTGGGTATAGGATTTCCTGTATTAAAAACAGAGACTCTCACTTTCGATTCCTGCTTTTGTATTTTAATATCAATAACTCTTTCTCCATCCAAATGATTAAATGCATTGGTAAGGTAATTAGTCATAACTTCTTCCACTTTAAACTCATCTCCCCAGACATAAACATCTTCATTCTGATAAAAATGCACCTTAGCCTCTTTTTGTTCTATCAAGATTTGTGAAGACTGAATAAGTCCCTTAATCAAGTCTGTAATATTAAAGCGTTCCATACAAACCTGTTCATTTCCAAACTCCAACTGGTTTAAAGTCAAAAGTTTTTTCACCATTTGATTCATCTTATTTGCCTCATCCATAATCACATCACAGTAAAAGTCTTTATCTTTGGGATCCTCTGAAATATTTTCTTTTAAACCCTCTGCATATCCCTGAATCAGGGCTATGGGCGTTTTTAACTCATGAGAAACATTTGCCAAAAACTCTTTTCGCATCTCATCTATTTGAATTTTTTGCTTAATATCTTTTTTCAATTCTACATTGGCAGCCTTTAAATCAGCGATTGCACCCTCCAATTCCTTAGACATACGATTAAAGTTCCTGCCTAACTGACCGATTTCATTACTTCCTCCGCTACTGTATTTTGCTTCAAAATCAAGATTTGCCATTTTCTGTGATAACTTGGTAAGTTCTACTAAAGGCTTTGAAAATCTCTTCGATACAAACCATACAATCACGGCAAAGATAGCAAGAGTAGAAAAACCTACCAGAGCGAAAAAGCGATTAGAAATAGCTACACTGTCTGAAATACTTTCCAAAGGCGAACGAATGATAAAACAATTTCCATTATCTAAAATTCCCCACATCTCTAAATAATACATTTGAGCAAAACGATCTTTATTTTTTTGAATCAGGTAAGAGTCTGTTTTTTCTATAATATTGGCATTTCTGCTTTCTTCCTGTGTAAAATACCCAAACAAGGTAGCCTCCAGATGTTTTTCCATACCACCGATATACAAAGGAGTCCCTTCCGCAGTGGTAACTACCATAGATAAATTATTTTTTGCTCCAAACACTCGAAGTTTTTCTTGAGAATCCTCATCAAAAATATTAATTTGGCTAATGGTTGTTCTGGCTTCCTTAATAACTTCCTTTTTTTCTTTTAAGTAATAGCTTTCCAAAAAAAATTGATTTAGCCCCCAAGTAATGAGCATAAACAAAGAAAATAAAAGCAAAAATGTAATCAAAAGTTGTTTTTGTATGGACTTTTGAATATTTATCCAAGTCCCTTTTATCATTCTAACCAAGACTAAGCCCTCTCCTCCCCGGGTTCAAATTTATATCCAAGTCCCCAGATTGTTTTTATAAAATCTCCCTTTTTACCTATCTTACTCCTTAATTTCTTTACATGAGTATCAACTGTTCTTGCGTCTCCAAAATAATCATAATTCCATACTGCATTTAATATTTTTTCTCTAGACAATGCCAAGCCTTGATTCTCTAAAAAATATGCCAAAAGTTCAAATTCTTTAAAACTTAACTCAATGGAACTGCCATCCACAGTTACCTGATGAGCAGATTTATTAATTACAATACCTCCAGCCTCCAAATTTTTCCCCAAATCCACTGCTTTACTTCTTCTTAAAATCGCCTCAATACGAGCTACCAAAATCTTAGGACTAAAAGGTTTTGAGATATATTCATCCACACCAACCTCAAATCCCAAAAGTTCATCCCTTTCATCGCCTCTCGCTGTCAACATAATAATAGGCACGTCCGAATGCTGTCTTATCTCCCTACATACCTGCCATCCGTCCATTTTAGGCATCATAACATCCAAGACAATCAGAGCAATATTTTTATCCTCTAAAAATATATCCACCGCCTCTTCCCCATTTTCCGCCTCTATAACTTCATAGTTTTGACGCACCAAAAAATCCTTTACTAACTTTCTCATACGCACTTCATCATCTACTACTAATATTTTTAATGCTTCCATATCCTTTACCTCTTTATTTAATTTCTAAGCTTAAATTATCACATATTTATGTTGTTTTTGTGAAATCAAGACCAACTAGATGTTTTTTACTATCCGCCTTTCTTATGTACAAAAAAGGGAAGTAGTGAATTTCTCTACTTCCCTTTTTATCTTTTGTCCTAATGGACCTGGCGAGAATCGAACTCGCGTCCGAAAGCCCATCCCATTGGCTTCTACTATCATAGTCTTTGTTTTGACATTCCCTTCGCTATACACCCAAAGACAGGTTTACAGTTTTAGTAGCTTCATAATACGCCTACTGTCGCAAAGCTTTGACAGTATCGTTTCTCACATAGTCGACGCCGGGATTTTAATGTGTGAGTGCATTAAAGCCGACGAGCAACACTTAGGCTGCTAACGCTAAATTTTCGTCTGCGTTTAAATTTAAAGTTTCGGTTTTTACATGGTCCGACCCATGGATAGCTTCCCAATCTTCAAAACCCCCGTCGAAACCAGTACAAGCCCTGATTTTTGGTGAAATTAAAGTGTAGATACTCATCTGCCATTCTAATTACGTCTTTAGTATAGCATTAGCTTTCTTTTATCGTCAACTCAAATTTCTTATTTTAAAAT
>DATCYL010000136.1:0-2140 GCA_036570305.1 Lachnospiraceae bacterium | reverse complement strand
TTGAAGGCTTTGTGGACGGCGTTGCTTTTGAGGGAGGAAAGGGAAGCGATTATCCTTTGACTATCGGTTCTAATACTTTTATTCCGGGATTTGAAGAGCAGCTGGTAGGGGCTCCTTTAAATGAAGAAGTGGAAGTAAATGTAACTTTCCCACAAGAGTATCAGGCAGAAGAATTGGCAGGAAAGCCGGCAGTATTTAAGTGTACTGTAAAGAAAATCGAAGTAAAAGAGCTTCCGGAGCTTGACGATGACTTTGCACAGGATGTATCTGAGTTTGATACTTTAGATGACTATAAGGCAGATATCAAAAAGAATTTGGCTGAAAGAAAAGAAACACAAGCAAAGACAGAAAGAGAAAATGCTGTAGTGGATAAGGTTATTGAAAATGCAAGCATGGATATTCCTCAGGCAATGATCCATGAGCAGGTACACCAGTTGATGGATGATTTTTCAAGAAGAATCCAGTCTCAGGGGTTGACTCTTGAACAGTATATGCAGTTTACCGGTATGGATTCAGAAAAATTGCATGAGCAGATGGAGCCACAGGCTTTAAAACGTATCCAGAGCAGATTGGTCTTAGAAAAAATTGCAGAAGTAGAAAATATTGAAGTAACTGATGAAAAGATTGACGAAGAAGTTGCAAAGATGGCAGAAATGTACAAGATGGAAGCTGATAAATTAAAAGAACTTCTTGGCGATTATGAAAAAGAGCAGATGAAAAAAGATATCGCAGTACAGGAAGCTGTGACATTGATTACAGAGGCTGCAAAAGAGGTTTAAGTAAAAGGAGGACAAGCGAATGAGTTTGGTACCTTACGTCATAGAACAGACAAGTCGTGGAGAAAGAAGCTATGATATTTATTCCCGCTTGTTAAAAGAGAGAATTATCTTTCTTGGAGAAGAAGTAAATGATGTTACTGCAAGTCTTGTAGTATCTCAGCTTTTGTTTTTGGAATCGGAAGATCCGGGTAAGGATATTCAGTTATATATTAACAGTCCCGGCGGGTCAGTGACTGCAGGCATGGCGATTTACGATACAATGAACTATATCAAGTGTGATGTATCTACTATTTGTATGGGAATGGCAGCCAGCATGGGAGCTTTTTTACTGGCAGGCGGTGCTAAGGGAAAGAGAATGGCTCTTCCCAATGCGGAGATTATGATTCACCAGCCCTCCGGCGGAGCTCAGGGACAGGCTACTGAGATTAAGATTGTAGCAGAACATATTTTAAAAACAAAACATAAGTTGAACTCTATTCTGGCAGCAAATACAGGGCAGCCTATTGAAGTGATAGAGGTGGATACTGAAAGAGATAACTATATGTCTGCGGAGGAAGCTCTGGCATACGGATTGATAGACAGTGTAATTACAAGCAGATAGTGTAAAAAACAAAGACTCCTGTCGAAATG
The DNA here is from genome assembly GCA_036570305.1 of Lachnospiraceae bacterium. Taxonomy (GTDB): domain Bacteria; phylum Bacillota; class Clostridia; order Lachnospirales; family Lachnospiraceae; genus JAQVHQ01. Next base: position 731 of record DATCYL010000136.1, on the reverse strand, counting down.
GCAGGGGTCTTGTGTTGCTTTTAACCTAAGGATAAAAAAGGAGAAAATGATGGCTGGAAAAACAAAAGATCCTAACAGTAAAGTAAGATGTTCTTTTTGTGGAAAGTCTGAAAATGAAGTGAGGAAATTAATCTCAGGCCCCAATGGGATTTTTATATGTGATGAATGTGTGGAAATAGCGGCAGAAATTATAGGGGAAGATATGGAAGTTTACAGTCCTGAGGAAAATGAAGAGATTAATCTTCTAAAACCGATGGAATTAAAGGCTTTTTTAGATGAATATGTTATAGGTCAGGAAGAGGCAAAGAAGACATTAGCTGTAGCGGTTTATAATCATTATAAGCGTATTCTGGCAAAGGATAGTTCGGATGTAGAGTTGCAAAAGAGTAATATTTTGATGCTGGGACCGACAGGTTCGGGTAAAACTTTGCTTGCGCAAACCTTGGCAAAAGTATTAAATGTTCCCTTTGCGATTGCGGATGCTACATCCCTTACAGAGGCAGGATATGTGGGTGAGGATGTGGAGAATATTCTCTTAAAAATCATTCAGGCGGCAGATTATGATATAGAAAGAGCTCAAAGAGGGATTATCTATATTGATGAAATTGATAAGATTACAAGAAAATCAGAAAATGCTTCTATCACAAGAGATGTTTCGGGTGAGGGAGTACAGCAGGCTTTGCTAAAAATTATTGAGGGAACTGTTGCTAATGTTCCACCACAGGGAGGAA
>DATCYL010000135.1:0-2249 GCA_036570305.1 Lachnospiraceae bacterium | reverse complement strand
GATCGACGCGCACGGGTTTGCCCCGGAGCGCCGCCACGGCGTCTGCGTGGAGCCGTGGTGTGTCACTGAGCTCGGCAGGGTGCGGCTCATCCCGGCGAACTCTCCCAGCCTCACCGGCCAACGGCGTTGCCAAAGATTCCTGTAATTGCTATCTGGCAGGCAAGCTTTTGTGCCGTAAACAAGCCATCCGAACGTTTTAAAACCACCTTTAAATAATCATCTACAAATCCGACAATTCCAAATCCCAAGGTCAAAAACAAAATCGGAATAATATTTGGATATTCTTTCATATAAAATAGAGATGTCACTGTAATGGCAATCAAAAAAATGATTCCTCCCATTGTCGGGGTTCCCGCCTTCTTTAAATGCGATTTCACTCCATCCACTCTCTCTGTCTGTCCCACTTTTAAACGTAATAAGAAAGGAATAATTACCGGACCTAAAAGGGTCGCAAGACAAAAAGAAATAATTACCGGTAATACAATATCTATACTAATCATACTTAGCCTCTTTTCTACTATTTATTCAAAAAATTTATCTTTATTAAAATCCCTCGTTTGTTACTCCTTCAGTTTCTAACTTATTGTCAGTAATTTCCTCTTCTGACTCTATAGGAGTCGGCAAATTCATATCTTCTACCGCTTCTTTATTTGCCTCAACTGTCGTAGGGTCTACCTCTGTCTCTGTAGGCGGCTGGCTTTCAGGTATAGCAAAGCCATAAGCAGGATACATAAAAGGACTTAGACGATAAACCTGCTCATCAGGAATTTCGGATTTTTTTGCATCCTCTTCATCAGGGAAAATATTCATATACGGAAGAACATCTGTCATGATTGTTCTTCCCAGGTACTGTGCATAGATGCTATCCGCCTGATCGGTAGCATTTGGTTCATCTACAACCACATAAATAGTCACCTTGGGATTTTCCATAGGCCAAAAACCGATAAAAGAAACCAGATATTTTCCATTTCCTCGCGGAATTTTTTGTGCCGTTCCGGTTTTACAACCTCCGCTATATCCCGCCACTTTACCAAAAATTCCGGTTCCCGCATCCATACTCTGCTGCATATACTGCCTTACTAAATCTGATGTAGATTTTGAAATCACCTGACTTTTTAAGATTTTTTCCTGATTTTTTACCACAGCCCCCTCATCATTTAGCACTTTATTTACTACCCTTGGCTGATAATAGTAACCACCGTTAATAGAGGCGCTGATTGCTGAAATTTCTTGTATCATAGTACAGGTAAATCCCTGCCCAAAAGAAGCTGTTGCAAGCTCTGTTTCATTCATGGATGCCTCATTATAAAGAATTCCTCCTGCCTCTCCGGGCAAGTCGATACCCGTTCTTGAACCAAAATTAAACATTTTTTCGTATTTAATTAATTCTTTAGGACCTAACTTTTCCGCAATCTGCATAAGGGCATCATTGCAAGAATTTTTAATAGCATCACTAATTGTCTGAGTGCCGTGTCCATGAACATTTGAACACTTAATAGTTCTTCCTCCGACTACCTGATAACCATCACACTCAAAAGTTTCTTCTCCCGTTAGAGAGGCATCTTCCAAAGCAGAGGCTACTGTAAGCGGTTTTACCGTAGAACCTGGTTCATAAGAAGAACTGATACAATAATTTTGCCACATAGACAGGCGAAGTTCTGTCTTTTGTTCTTCACTCATAGCTGCCAAATCTTCCGGACTATAGTAAGCACTTAAATCCCCCGGATTATTTAAATCAAATCCGTCACTGCTATACATACCTAAAATTTCACCATTGTTGGGATTTTGAATAATCACACCTATATTTTTCGCAGCTTTTTGTCCATTTGCAGACATAGCCAAGATAAATTCATTAGCACGACTTTCTATCGTTTGTTGAATTGACGCATCCAAACTTAACTGTAGAGATTTTCCATCTTCAGGTCTGATAATTGTCTGTTCCAGAGCATCGTCCTCATTAAAGTAACCGTAAGTTCTTCCGTTTGTACCATTTAAAATACTGTTATAATAGCCTTCCACTCCCCAATCTGCCTGATTTTCTCCATAAGTAAATCCAAGCAAATCACAAGCAAGACTATTTTGAGGATATACCCTTTTATAGGTTTCTTCAAACCATACCCCCTTGATGGATGCTCTCTCTTTTTTTTCTTCTTCGGAAATCTTTTTATTGGAAATATCTTGTAACTTTTCAAAGTCTTTTTTATTTTCCAGACTAATATCCCTTGCCACTACCTGATATCTGCTGTCCT
>DATCYL010000134.1:0-3414 GCA_036570305.1 Lachnospiraceae bacterium | reverse complement strand
ATGAAAAAGAAAATGTAATCATGGTAGGCGATGCTAAAGGAGATATGGAAGCTGCCTATGCAAATGGAGTCCATTTTTATCCTATTTTGGTAGGTAAAGAAAAGGAAAGTTGGGAATCTCTAAATTCCGTATTAAAAAGAGTTATGACAAAGTCTTTTGATGATGATATGCAAAAAATGTTAGAGAAGAAATTTTACGAAAATTTGGGAGGGTGATTATGGTTGATTTAAGAGAAAAACCATATTACCTAAGTGATGAGCAGGTAACTTGGGTAGAAGAAACCATTCGATCCATGACAATTGAAGAGAAGATTGGTCAGTTATTTATCAATATGGTGGCAAATGAAGAGGAAAGATCACCGGAACATATAAAGAAAATATTAGATACTTATCATCCGGGAGGAATTCGCTATCATAATGCATCGAAAGAAGAATTGTGGGACATGACTTCGTGTTTGCAGGAAACGACAAAAATTCCACTTTTGATTGCATCTAATTGTGAAGCTGGTGGAAATGGTGGAATGAATGGAGGCACCGCATTGGCAAATGGAGCGGCACTTGCAGCTATTGATGATGAGCAGGCAGTATATCAGATGGCGAAAGTGGCAGGAAAGGAATGCAGGGCAGTTGGTTGTAACTGGAATTTTGCTCCTATCGTCGATTTGACTTATAACTGGAGAAATACCATTGTCCAAACAAGGGCATTTAATAATCATCCGGAGGATGTTATTCGCTACTCAAAAGCTTATTTTAAGGGAATGCGGGAGAATCAACTGGTTACTTGTATGAAGCATTTTCCGGGAGACGGCACAGAGGAAAATGACCAACATCTTTTAATGGGAGTTAATAATCTAAGTGTAGAGGAATGGGATAAAAGCTTTGGAAAAGTATATAAAGAGCTGATTGATGACGGTGTGATGACGATTATGGCGGGTCATATAGCACTACCGTCATATTCTAAAGCTCTAAATCCCTCACTGGATGACAAGGACATTCTTCCGGCAACTTTGGCACCGGAACTTATTACAGGTCTTTTAAAAGAAAAGTTGGGATTTAATGGCTTAGTTTTAACAGATGCTTCCCACATGATAGGACTCTTTGGAGCAACAGATTTTAACCGTTGTGAACAAGTTCCAAGAGCAATTGCGGCAGGATGTGATATGTTTTTGTTTTTTAATGATAGAGAAGAAGATTTTCATTATATGTTGCAGGGATATAAAAAGGGAATTATCACGGAAGAAAGATTAGAAGATGCCTTAAAAAGAATTTTGGGTGTAAAAGCTGCTATGAATCTGCATAAATTAAAAAAAGAGAAAAAATTAGTTCCGACAAAGGAAAATCTACAAGTGGTAGCATGCAGAGAACACAAGAAATTAGCAAGTGATTTGGCGGACCGTTATATTACTTTGGTAAAGGATAGCAGAAATTATCTTCCTATGACGCCAAATAGATATCCAAGAATTAAGCTTTTTTATATCGGATCCGATGAGATGGTAGTTGCCGGTATGAAATTTAAGTCTGATGATAAAGAGATTGTAAACGATTTTGTGAAAACATTAGAGTCAAAAGGTTTTTCGGTAGATGCTACTGTTTTGCCTAAAAAGGGAAAGATGGAAGAATTTAAGAAAAAATATGATGCAGTTTTTTTGATTCTTAATGTACAGGGATTTGCACAATACAATACGATGAGAGTTAAGTGGGATGAGCCGGTTTTACAGCCGTGGTATATGGGAGAGCTTCCAACCTTTGTAGTATCTACAAGTTTTACAAATTTATTAATTGATGTTCCTATGGCAAGATGTTATATCAATTCTTATACTATGTCAAAAGAAAGTCTGGATATGACTTTGGAAAAAATGATGGGGCATTCAGAGTTTAAAGGAAGATACAATGAAAATGTATTTTGCGGGCGTTGGGAAACAAAATTATAAATATATTAAAGGAGGATTAAAAAATGAGCAGTACACACAGAGCGAAAATTTGGCAGATAGGAGGGTTTGCATTAAACAATACAGCAACAAACCTGTATTTGTTTTTCATGAACTTTATTGCATATTATCTGACCGGATTTGTAGGAGTGGCAGTCGTTACAGCGTCTTCAGTTTTGATGATGATGCGAATATGGGATGGTGTTACAGATCCTTTTGTAGGATACTTGGTAGACAAAGCAAACACCAAAATTGGTAAAAACAGACCCTTTATGATTATAGGAAATATCTTTTTAGCTTTGTTTTCTTTTTTGATTGTTCATGTGACACATCTGGTAGCAGAGGGTGCCAGATTCCCGCTATTTATTGTTTTTTATATGCTATATATCATTGGATATACTTTCCAATGTGTAGTTACAAAGTCAGCACAGACTTGTTTGACTAATGATCCTAAACAAAGACCTTTGTTTTCTTTGTTTGATGGTATTTACAATACAATTTTGTTTTCTTTTGTACCTATTTTTATTTCAGGCACCTTGGTTCCTAAGCATGAAGGATTTACTTTGGGATTCTTTCATGAATATTGGATGTTGACAGCAGGTTTATCCGCTACTTTTACAATACTGGCAATTATAGCGATTGCTGCAAAGGATAGAACGGAGTATTTTGGTCTTGGTAAAGTACAAAAGATAGGATTTAAAGATTATTGGGAAGTATTGTCTAAAAACAGAGCAATCCAGATGTTGGTAGTATCTGCTTCAACAGATAAAATTGCTTTGACATCTCAGACAAATGCTACAGTCGGAGTTATTATTTATGCGATTGTGTGTGGAAACTATGCACTAAGCGGTCAATTAGCGGCGTATACAGCGATACCTACTTTTCTTATGTTGGCATTTGGTGTGGGTATTATCGCTAGAAATCTGGGACAGAAAAAAGCCATGTTATTTGGTACTTATGGTGCATTAATTACCTGTGTGCTTTCTATTGCAATTTTCTATGTAATGGATCCGACAACATTTAGTTTTGAAGGTAAGTGGAGTTTATTTACGATTTGTCATGTGGTTTTATTCTTGCTTATGAAAGGGTTTACAGGTATTTCAGGAAATATTGTAATCCCTATGACGGCAGACTGTGCAGATTATGAAGTATATCGTTCAGGAAAATATGTACCCGGTCTTATGGGAACTTTATTCTCATCTGTAGATAAGATTATATCTTCTCTATCTATTACTATTATCGGTCTTTTATGTGCATCTATAGGATTTGTTAAAGAACTTCCTACAGTTGATACACCATATAGCCCGGAATTAAAGGCAGTGGGACTTTTCTCTATGTTTGGTTTACTTATTATCGGTTTGCTTTGCAATGTTGTAGCTATGAAATTTTATCCTTTGACAAAAGAGAAAATGGCAGAGATTCAAGAAGAAATTGCAGCAATAAAGGCAAAAGCAGAGTAAGAGAGGATAATGGGGGGTTACAAGAAG
>DATCYL010000133.1:0-14457 GCA_036570305.1 Lachnospiraceae bacterium | reverse complement strand
CGGATATATTATCCTTAATGTTGTTATCAGTTTTGGATACTTATCAATATCCTTGGCAGCTACTTTATTGCAGAATAAAAAGGGAAAAGGGCTTATTGCGGATGCTATTTTTATAGGACTGCTTGTTCTTTTGGGTTATGTAGAAGGAAAGCTTTTTGGTGCTAATGTAGGCGATACCTTTACGGCTATGTTAATTGCCGGATTACCGGGGATTTTATTTGAACTTGCTTGCGGTATAGCGGCCTTTTGGGGAGCTGCTTATATGTTGGAACATAAAATAAATCTTTAATTATTAAAGAAATCTTATAGAATAAAAAAAGGTATTTGGTTGCGAATAGCGTAAAACTTATGTATAGTATATAGAGTTAAAAACTACAAACTTTAAGGTGATAAAGTGAAACTTTGTAGGAATAACTAAAGAGAGGAGATTTAATGGAAAATTTAATACGCATTGAAAATATGTGCAAAATTTATAATCCGGGCGAGAATGAAGTGCGTGCGATAGACCACGTGTCCCTGACCATAGATAAGGGCGAGTTTGTAGCCATTATCGGGCAGTCAGGTTCCGGAAAATCCACCCTCATGAATATGTTAGGGTGTCTGGATACACCTACTTCGGGAGAGTATTATCTCGAAGGAGTTGATGTTTCCGGGATGTCGGATAATGAATTATCTGAAGTAAGGAATAAAAAGATAGGATTTATTTTTCAGGGCTTTAATTTGATATCCGGTCTGGATGCCATGGAAAATGTAGAACTTCCTCTTATTTACAGAGGGATGCCCGGGAAAAAGAGAAAAGAACTTTCGAAACAGGCATTAACTATGGTGGGACTTGAAAAACGTATGCATCATAAGCCTTCAGAGATGTCCGGGGGACAACAGCAAAGAGTTGCTATTGCCAGAGCTATTTCATCGGGACCGCCGGTGATATTGGCAGATGAGCCTACAGGAAATCTTGATTCCGCATCTACAAAAGAGATTATGGGAATTTTAAGAAATTTATATAAAGAAGGAAGAACTGTTATTTTGATTACACATGATGATGAGATTGCAGATGCAGCGGAGCGTGTAATTCGTATTAAAGATGGACATATTGAGTCTGACGTGAGAAAGGAAAAGTAAAATGAGTAAAAAGAAAATGAGTCCTAAAAAAATCATAGCATTATCTCTTGCCGGAGTGGTCGTGGTAGGAGTTGTGGGAATGGGAATTTTAAATGGAATGGCAAATAAAAACAAATTGCCGGAAGTGACGATTACCCAGGTGAAGAAAGAAAATTTGCAGACTACAATTGATGTTAGCGGAAAAACAGAAAGTCGACACAAAAAGACCTACTTTTCTCCGGTAAATGCGGTGGTAGAGAAGTTAAATGCCAATTTGGGAGAGGGTGTAAATTCCGGTACACAGGCACTTTCTTTTAATTTAAAAGATTTAGAAAGCAATAATAAAAAGGCCCAACTGTCTGTGAGACAAGGTCGTTTAAGTGCACAGGATACCATTGAAAAGGCTAATGAAGCTGAGGGTAAGATAGCACAAGCGGCAGGTAAAGTTCCTTCTTTGCAGGCTCAGGTAGATGAAAAGCAAGAAGAAGTAAATGAACTTCTAAGACAGCAGGATGAAGAGATGACTCCCCAAGCGCCTTTGGTAGATGAAAATGAATTAAATGAAGCTATGGAGGCGATTGCAGAGGCGGAATCTTTGTTGAATGAAAAAGAAACTGCCTACAGTCAGGCGAGTGTAGAAAAAGAACAAATTCAAAACAACTTAGATGTGGCAAAAACCGGGGAGGATCAGGCAAAGGTTACAGAGCTTGTAGCGAAATTAAATGAAAAAATTGTGACTTTAAGCCAGTTAGAGAGAGAAAAAAGTCAGGCGGAAAATGATTTAAAGCAGGCTCAAAAAGAATTAGAGGCTTTGCAGGCGTCTGCTTCTTCAATTACAACGCCTAAGGCATCCGTAGAGACTACAATTGCTTTGCAGATGGCACAGTCAGAGCTTGCAAGTTTGCAAGGAGAGCTGGCTACAGCAAAAAGTGCGGCAGAGGCTTCTTCGGTAGGGATGACGGCGGCAGGTGTAGAGCAGTTAAATGTAGATAATAACTTAAAAGAACTGGAAGCAAAAAGTGTAGAAGAGTTGATTGCTGAAGGTAAAAAAGGCATTATTCCTGATTTTAATGGAATTATTTCTGATGTTAAAGTGGCAGAGGGGGCAAGTGTGACACAAGGTCAGGAGCTATTTACCCTATCTGGTTTGGATGATGTGTGTGTAAAAGCCCAGGTAAACAAAAATGATTTAGAAAAGATTAAAGAAGGACAGAGTGCTACGATTAAAGTAGCGGGAAAAGACTATAAGGGTCAGGTAGATAAAATCAGTAGAATTGCAGCTGTTGATGAAAAGGGAAATACTTCTTTGACGACAGATATTAAGATTACTAATGCAGACAATAGCCTTTTCTTGGGTGTGGATGCCAAGGTGAAAATTGTAGGAGCAGAGGCAAAAAATGTACTTGTACTTCCTACAGAAGCGGTAAATATTTCTAATGAGGGAAACTTCGTTTATATTTTAAAAGATGGGGTTATTTCTAAAAAGATTGTAGAAGTAGGACTTTCTACAGATATGAAAGTGGAAGTGCGTTCCGGATTGAAAGAAAATGATGTGGTAGTAATAGACTTAAAAGAATCCAAAGAAGGAGATAAAGTAGTCGGCATTTCTGAGAAAGATGAAAAAGCAGAGGAGAAATAGTATGGGAAGTATTGCAGAATACATAAAAATGGCCATACAGAATATAAGAACCAATAAAGCCAGATCCTTTCTTACTATGCTGGGTATTATTATCGGAATCTCTTCTGTCATTATGATTATGGCGGTTGGAGCCGGAGTAACCTCAAGTTTGAACAAGCAATTGGAAGAATTAGGAGGAGGGCAGGCTTATATTTTCGTATCGGAAAGTGGAAAGAAAGAAGGCGCCAAAATCACCAAGGAAGATATGGATGCCATAGAAACAATCGATGGAGTAGAAGATTTTTCTCCCTTTGTAGGTTATGCAGCCAACACCAGAACCGGAAAGGGTGAATTTACAGTCAGCTTTAGTGGTGGAACAGAAACTATGCTTCGCTATTCGCCGGGAAAATTGAAAGCCGGAAAATTTTTTACAGATGAAGATGTTTTAAGTCAAAGTAAAGTGTGTTTGATTTCGGATGAGGATGCGAAAAAACTTTACGGTTCAGAAGATATCATAGGTATGAGTTTGGATGTGGAAAACAGTAAGGGAGTTGGCCAGCCTTATCGAATTATAGGCATAATAAAGATGCCAAAAAGCACAGGGCTTGTAAATTATAGTACCAAAGAGGATGTGGTTTCCGCCTATGTGCCATGGACCAGTCTTTCCAGGTTGCAGACAGAGGATATCAGTGAGAATGAATTTACAGATATGTATCTTTATATGGATAAAAAAAGAGAAAGTAAACCTTTGGTAGATAAAACAATCAAGATGTTAAATAACAGACATCAGGTGCCATCGGAGGAAGAATGGTTTAGTGTTCAAAACTTTCAGGATCAATTAGGCCAAATTAATCAAATTTTGAGTCTTGTGACTACCTTTATCGCGTTTGTGGGTGCCATTTCTTTGATGGTAGGCGGTATTGGTGTTATGAATATTATGTTGGTATCCGTGACGGAGAGAACTAGAGAAATTGGAATCAGAAAATCTTTGGGAGCTAAGACTTCTTCGATTATGACACAATTTTTAGCAGAGTCGGCAATCCTTACGGTTGTAGGGGGAATTATAGGTATCATTATAGGATTGCTGGGAGCTACGCTGATAAGTGTGGTGGTAGGAACTTTATTAAAGACCACAGTAACACCGAATATCAGTCTGTTTTTAATTTTAGGGGTTGTGGCATTTTCTTCTGTAGTCGGTATTTTCTTTGGATTATACCCGGCAAGGAAAGCTGCCAAAATGAATCCTATTCAGGCTCTTCGAAGAGAATAATAGAATATCTTACTAACAATATTGATGATAAAGGCAAAAGGTTTTGTGAAATCCAACCTATTTGCATAAAAATGCAGAAGCTACTAAAGTGGTTTCTGCATTTTTGTGTTTACGGCGGCACAAAAAAAGGAAGAAATTTTTAAAAAAGCCTATTGACGAGAAAAAAGCTTTGTGCTACAGTAAAGATTGCACTATTGTGGTAAGTTGTACCTACATGCCCTTTTTTAGATAGGGCTAAAGTTTCAGTAGGTATGGATTTTCATAATAAATATAGAAAGATACAAGGGGTGAAGCGTCAATGGAGAAAAACAGAATACATTCCATTAAAACCGGAAAAAGTATGCGAATGAGTTACCAGAGACAAAAAGAAGTTCTTGAAATGCCGAACTTGATTGAGGTACAAAAAGACTCCTACCATTGGTTCCTTAACGAAGGAATGAAAGAAGTCTTTGAAGATATTTCCCCAATCGCCGACTACAGCGGTAAGTTGAGTTTGGAATTTGTGGATTTTACATTGTGTGAAGACGATGTGAAGTATTCCATCGAAGAGTGTAAGGAGAGAGATGCGACTTATGCTGCACCGTTAAAGGTAAAGGTAAGGCTTCATAATAAAGAGACAGATGAGATTAACGAGCATGAAATTTTTATGGGAGATCTCCCCATAATGACAGCTACCGGTACGTTTGTAATCAATGGAGCAGAGCGTGTTATTGTCAGCCAGTTGGTTCGTTCACCGGGAATCTATTACGCAATCGCCCACGATAAAATAGGAAAAAGACTGTTTTCATCTACAGTAATTCCTAATAGAGGTGCATGGTTAGAGTATGAGACGGACTCTAATGATGTTTTTTACGTACGTGTAGATAGAACCAGGAAGGTTCCGATTACAGTCTTGATTCGTGCCTTGGGAGTAGGGACAAATCCGGAAATTATTGAACTCTTTGGAGAGGAACCGAAGATTTTAGCAAGTTTTAGTAAGGACACTTCAGAAAGCTATCAGGAGGGTCTTTTAGAGTTATACAAAAAAATCCGACCGGGAGAGCCTTTGGCAGTAGAGAGTGCAGAAAGTCTTATTATGAGCATGTTCTTTGATGCTCGTCGCTATGACTTGGCAAAGGTTGGTCGTTATAAGTTCAACAAAAAGCTTGCGCTTCGCAATCGTATCAAGAATCAGATTTTGGCGGAAGAAGTCGTAGACATTACTACAGGTGAGGTTTTAGCGGAAAAAGGCGAGACTGTTACCGTAGAATTGGCAGACAAGATTCAAAATGCGGCAGTAAGCCATGTATGGATTCAGGGAGAAGAAAGAAATATCAAGGTTCTTTCTAACCGCATGGTAGATATTACTTCTTATATAGATGTGGATGCCAAAGAATTGGGCGTGACAGAGCTGGTATATTATCCGGTTCTTGAAAAGATTTTGGAAGAAAATGAAAGTATTGAAGATATCAAGGCAGCTATTCGTCGTGAGATTCATGAACTGATTCCTAAGCATATTACTAAGGAAGATATTTTTGCTTCTATTAACTATAATATGCACTTGGAGTACGGCATGGGAAATGATGATGATATTGACCATTTGGGTAATAGACGTATCCGTGCTGTGGGCGAATTGTTACAAAACCAGTACCGCATCGGTCTTTCCCGTTTGGAAAGAGTGGTTAGGGAGAGAATGACAACTCAGGATATGGATGGAATTTCTCCTCAGTCTCTGATTAATATTAAACCGGTAACAGCGGCTGTAAAAGAGTTCTTCGGTTCATCACAGCTTTCACAGTTTATGGATCAGAATAATCCTTTGGGTGAGTTGACACATAAAAGACGTCTGTCTGCGCTAGGTCCGGGAGGTTTATCTCGTGATAGAGCGGGATTTGAGGTTCGAGACGTTCACTATTCACATTATGGACGTATGTGCCCGATTGAAACACCGGAAGGTCCTAACATCGGTCTTATCAACTCATTAGCATCCTATGCGCGTATAAATGAATATGGATTTGTAGAAGCTCCATATAGAAAGATTGATAAAACAGATCCGCAAAATCCGCGAGTAACTGACGAAGTAGTCTATATGACAGCGGACGAAGAGGATTATTACCATGTAGCTCAGGCGAATGAGCCTTTAGATGCAGAGGGACATTTTATTCATAAAAATGTATCCGGACGTTATTTGGAAGAGACTCAAGAATATGAAAAACACATGTTTGAATACATGGACGTTTCTCCTAAGATGGTATTTTCCGTAGCGACAGCCCTCATACCATTCCTGCAAAATGACGATGCTAACCGTGCTCTTATGGGGTCTAACATGCAGCGTCAGGCGGTACCTCTTATGATTACAGAGGCGCCTGTTATCGGTACGGGTATGGAGACAAAGGTAGCGGTAGACTCAGGTGTTTGTATTGTTGCTAAAAAGGCGGGAACTATCGAGAGAGCTACATCAAAAGAAATTACTATTCAGTATGATGAAGATAAATCAAGAGAAACTTATCGTTTGACTAAGTTCTTAAGAAGTAATCAGAGTAACTGCTATAATCAGAAACCAATCGTTTTTAAGGGAGAACATGTAGAAGCAGGACAGGTGATTGCTGACGGTGCATCTACGGCAAACGGTGAGTTGGCATTGGGTAAGAATCCTTTGATTGGATTTATGACTTGGGAAGGTTATAACTACGAGGATGCGGTTCTTTTAAGTGAAAGATTGGTACAGGAGGATGTTTACACTTCTATCCATATTGAGGAATACGAGGCAGAGTCTCGTGATACAAAACTGGGACCGGAAGAAATTACCAGGGATGTTCCGGGTGTCGGAGATGATGCACTAAAAGATTTGGATGAGCGAGGAATCATTCGTATCGGTGCGGAAGTACGTGCCGGAGATATCCTAGTAGGAAAGGTAACTCCTAAGGGAGAGACAGAACTTACGGCAGAAGAAAGACTTCTTCGTGCAATTTTCGGAGAAAAGGCGCGAGAAGTACGTGATACTTCCTTAAAAGTTCCTCATGGAGAGTATGGAATTGTTGTAGATGCAAAAGTATTTACAAGAGAAAATGGAGATGAGCTTCCGCCGGGAGTGAATCAGTCAGTTCGTATCTACATTGCTCAGAAGAGAAAAATTTCTGTGGGCGATAAGATGGCGGGACGTCATGGTAATAAGGGTGTCGTTTCCCGTGTACTTCCTGTAGAAGATATGCCGTTTTTACCAAACGGTCGTCCATTGGATATCGTTTTAAATCCTTTGGGTGTACCGTCTCGTATGAATATCGGTCAGGTGCTTGAAATCCACTTATCACTTGCTGCAAAGGCTTTAGGATTTAACATTGCAACGCCGGTATTTGACGGTGCAAACGAGTCAGATATTATGGACACTCTGGAAATGGCAAATGATTATGTAAATACGTCATGGGAAGAGTTTGAAGAAAAATATAAAGATATTTTAAATGAAGAAGTTCTTACTTATCTGGAAGAAAATCAGGAACATAAGAAATTATGGGAAGGTGTACCATTATCCAGAGATGGTAAGGTAAGACTTCGTGACGGACGTACCGGTGAATATTTTGACAGTCCGGTTACTATCGGTCACATGCATTATTTGAAACTTCACCACCTGGTAGATGATAAGATTCACGCACGTTCTACCGGACCATACTCTTTAGTTACTCAGCAGCCACTGGGTGGTAAAGCACAGTTTGGTGGACAGCGTTTTGGTGAGATGGAGGTTTGGGCACTGGAAGCATACGGTGCATCTTATACACTTCAAGAAATTCTTACCGTGAAGTCCGACGATGTGGTCGGTCGTGTGAAGACTTATGAGGCAATTATCAAGGGAGACAATATCCCTGAACCGGGTATTCCGGAATCTTTCAAGGTACTTTTAAAAGAGCTTCAGTCCCTTGGATTGGATGTAAAAGTATTGCGTGAAGATAATACAGAAGTAAAAATTATGGAAACTGTAGATTACGGTGAAACAGATCTTCGTTCCGTAATTGAAGGAGACAGCAGACGCCACTCGCAGAATGAATCTTTTGCATCTTACGGCTATACAGAGCAGGAATTTGTGGGAGAAGAAATTGTAGACGTAGAAGTAGAACAAGATGACCTGCAAGAGACTCTTGACGAAGAATAATAGAAAGGAAAGGGGCTTTTAAATAATGGCAGAAGTAAATAACAATGAATCTTACCAACCATTGACTTTTGACGCTATTAAAATCGGTTTAGCATCGCCTGATAAAATCAGAGAATGGTCACGTGGAGAAGTAAAAAAACCGGAGACCATTAACTATAGAACCTTAAAACCTGAAAAAGAGGGTTTGTTTTGTGAGAAAATTTTTGGACCTAGCAAGGACTGGGAGTGTCATTGTGGAAAGTACAAAAAAATTCGTTATAAAGGTGTAGTTTGTGACCGTTGTGGTGTAGAAGTAACAAAAGCCAGTGTGCGTAGAGAGCGTATGGGTCATATCGAGCTTGCAGCTCCGGTATCTCATATTTGGTACTTTAAAGGAATTCCATCAAGAATGGGATTGATTTTAGACCTTTCTCCAAGAACTTTGGAGAAGGTGCTCTACTTTGCAAACTATGTGGTATTAGATAAAGGCGAGAGCGATTTATCCTACAAACAGGTACTTACAGAGCATGAATATCAGGAAGCTAGAGAAAAATTCGGTTCTAAATTCCGTGTAGGTATGGGTGCAGAGGCAATTAAAGAACTTTTAGAGGCAATTGATTTAGAAGCTGATTCTGTAGAATTAAAGAAGGGTCTTCGTGAGTCTACAGGTCAAAAGCGTGCTCGAATTATCAAAAGATTAGAGGTTGTGGAGGCTTTTCGTGAATCCGGAAATCGCCCTGAATGGATGATTATGACTGTGATTCCTGTGATTCCACCGGATCTTCGTCCAATGGTACA
The DNA here is from genome assembly GCA_036570305.1 of Lachnospiraceae bacterium. GTDB lineage: Bacteria > Bacillota > Clostridia > Lachnospirales > Lachnospiraceae > JAQVHQ01. The sequence goes on along the minus strand of DATCYL010000133.1, from coordinate 5,568 downwards.
GTTGGATGGAGGAAGATTTGCTACTTCTGATTTGAATGATTTATACAGAAGAATTATTAATAGAAATAACCGTTTGAAAAGATTATTAGAGCTTGGTGCGCCTGATATTATCGTAAGAAATGAAAAACGTATGCTTCAGGAAGCGGTGGATGCTTTAATAGACAACGGTCGTAGAGGAAGACCGGTTACGGGGCCGGGAAATCGTGCTTTAAAATCCTTATCTGATATGTTAAAAGGAAAAGGTGGACGTTTCCGTCAGAACTTACTTGGAAAACGTGTAGATTATTCAGGACGTTCCGTTATCGTAGTAGGACCGGAATTAAAGATTTACCAATGTGGACTTCCTAAAGAAATGGCAATCGAACTTTTTAAACCTTTCGTTATGAAAGAGTTGGTTGCAAACGGAACTTCACATAATATAAAAAATGCTAAAAAAATGGTAGAGAAGTTAGAGCCGGCAGTATGGGATGTGTTAGAAGATGTTATTAAAGAGCATCCCGTAATGTTAAACCGTGCTCCTACACTCCATAGATTAGGTATTCAGGCATTTGAGCCTATTTTAGTAGAGGGTAAGGCGATTAAGCTTCATCCACTGGTTTGTACGGCATTTAATGCGGACTTTGACGGAGACCAGATGGCGGTGCATCTTCCATTATCGGTAGAGGCACAGGCAGAGTGTAGATTCTTACTTCTTTCTCCGAACAACCTCTTAAAACCGTCTGACGGTGGTCCGGTAGCAGTTCCTTCACAGGACATGGTTCTTGGTATTTATTACTTGACACAGGCTAGAGAAGGAGTCAAGGGAGAAGGAAAATTCTTCAAGAATTTAAATGAAGCAATCCTTGCTTATGAAAATCAGATTATTACTTTACAGAGTAAGATTTCTGTTCGAGTAAGTAAAGTTTTAAACGGACAGCTTCTTACAGGAAATGTGGAATCTACTTTGGGAAGATTTATTTTTAATGAAATTTTGCCACAGGATTTGGGATTTGTAGATAGAAGTGTTGCCGGAAATGAACTTCTTTTGGAAGTGGATTTCCATGTTGGAAAGAAAGGCTTAAAACAGATTCTTGAGAAGGTAATTAATACCCATGGAGCAACTAAAACAGCAGAAGTTTTGGATGATATTAAGGCTATGGGTTATAAATACTCGACAAGAGCTGCTATGACCGTTTCTATTTCCGATATGACGGTGCCTCCACAGAAACCGGAGCTTATTAAGCAGGCACAGGATACTGTGGATTTGATTACTAAAAACTATAAACGTGGATTGATTACTGAGGAAGAGCGTTATAAAGAAGTTGTAGATACTTGGAAACAGACAGACGATACCTTAACTAAGGCGCTTCTTGGAGGTTTGGATAAGTACAATAATATCTTTATGATGGCAGACTCCGGAGCCCGTGGTTCTGATAAGCAGATTAAACAGCTTGCAGGTATGCGTGGACTTATGGCGGATACAACAGGACATACCATCGAGCTTCCTATTAAGTCAAATTTCCGTGAAGGTCTTGACGTATTGGAATACTTTATGTCGGCTCATGGAGCTAGAAAGGGACTTTCCGATACAGCGCTTCGTACAGCCGATTCAGGATATTTGACCAGACGTCTTGTAGATGTATCACAGGAAATGATTATCCATGAAGTGGATTGCTGTGAAGGTGCAGATGAAATCCCGGGAATGTATGTACAGGCATTTATGGAGGGCAAAGAAGAAATAGAAAGTCTTCAGGAGAGAATTACCGGACGTTTTGCTGCAGAAAACATCTACGATAAAGACGGTAATGTTATCATGAAAGCAAACCATATGATTACACCTAAGCGTGCAGAAAAGATTATGAAGTTGGGTGTAGATGAAAATGGGGAAACTTTGACCAAAATAAAAATACGTACTGTATTAAGCTGTAAATCTCATGTGGGTGTTTGTGCAAAATGTTACGGTGCAAACATGGCAACAGGAGAGCCTGTACAGGTAGGAGAGTCTGTAGGTATTATTGCGGCACAGTCTATCGGTGAGCCGGGAACACAGCTTACCATGCGTACTTTCCATACAGGAGGAGTTGCCGGTGGAGATATTACACAGGGTCTTCCCCGTGTCGAGGAATTATTTGAGGCAAGAAAACCGAAAGGTCTTGCAATTATTACAGAAATCCCCGGCTTAGTAAGTATTAGTGATACAAAGAAAAAACGTGAAATTACCGTAACAGATATGGAAAACGGAGAGGCAAAAACCTATCTGATTCCTTACGGTTCCCGTATTAAAGTCGTAGACGGTCAGGTTTTAGAGGCGGGAGACGAGCTTACAGAAGGTAGTGTAAATCCGCATGATATCTTAAAGATTAAGGGTGTTCGTGCCGTGCAGGATTACATGATTCGTGAAGTACAGCGAGTATATCGTTTGCAGGGTGTAGAAATCAACGATAAACATATCGAAATGATTGTACACCAGATGCTTAAGAAAGTTCGTATTGAAAATAATGGGGACACCAGTTTCTTGCCTGGAACATTAGTAGATGTTTTAGACTTTGAAGAGGAAAATGAAAAATTAGAAAAAGAAGGTAAGGAACCGGCAGAGGGTAAAACTGTCATGTTGGGTATTACCAAGGCCTCTTTGGCTACAAATTCATTCCTCTCAGCAGCTTCTTTCCAGGAAACTACCAAGGTTCTTACAGAAGCAGCAATTAAGGGAAAAGTTGACCCGCTTATCGGACTTAAAGAAAATGTTATCATTGGTAAGTTAATTCCTGCCGGAACCGGTATGAAGCGTTATCGTGATGTTACTTTAAGTACAGACGGTGATGAAATTGTAAACTATGACTATGATGCAGAAGAAGAGTATCAGGAAGAAACTGTAGGCGAGAACCTTGAAGAAAATCTTGAGGAAGAAAAAGAAACAGTTTCTATAGAAGAATAAATAAGGAAAAAGTTTAGCTTAGAAAGACTTATTTCCTTGTAGGATATAGGGTGCGGTGTAAAATCGCACCCTATATTTATAGAGATTATGCGACGAACTAAGTTATAAAAAAACTGTATTCGAACTGTTAATTGACTGATAAAGCTTGCAAAGTATGTTTTACAAGCTATGCTTATGATAGAAAAACTTCTATAAAAATCAAATGGTTATAAGTGATGGGAGGAAATGATAAAATGACAGACCAGTTTTCCAGGACAGAACTTTTACTGGGACAAGCTGCTATAGAAAAGCTGAAAAAAAGTCGGGTAGCTATCTTTGGAGTAGGAGGAGTAGGAGGTTATGCTACAGAGGCTTTAGTGAGAAGCGGTGTGGGTGCTATTGATATTATCGATAGCGATACCGTCTGTCTTTCTAACCTAAACAGACAGATTATAGCAACACAAAGTAGTATAGGAAAATATAAGGTAGATGTGATGAAAGAGCGTATTTTGGATATCAATCCCGATTGCCAAGTTAAGGCTTATCAGTGCTTTTATCTTCCGGAGACAAAAGATGATTTTCCTTTTGAAGATTACGATTACATTGTGGATGCAGTAGATACGGTAGCGGCAAAATTGCAGTTGGTAGAGGTGGCAAAAGAACATGATGTGCCCATTATCAGCAGTATGGGGGCGGGAAATAAGTTAGATCCTACTCGTTTTGAGGTAGCAGATATTTATAAAACTTCTGTGTGCCCATTGGCTAAGGTAATGCGAAGAGAACTAAAGAAGAGAAATATCAATCGATTAAAAGTAGTATATTCCAAAGAAATACCTATAAAGCCTTTAGAATCTGAGGAATTAAAGGATAGTACCAAGCGGTCTATCCCGGGCTCTGTAGCTTTTGTTCCATCTGTAGTAGGTCTTATTATTGCAGGAGAAGTGATTAAAGATTTGGTTAGAAAATAATAGCAGATAGAAAAAAGACCCGTCTTTTGACGAGTCTTTTTCTATTATATCATGTATCAATTATTTATAATTATCTCCTATCACTATGTGGAAGTGACAAAAAAGAGATTACAAAAGATTTTTGATGGCTTCTTCTACAGCTGCCATATCATGTGTTGGTTCAAAACGAGATACTACATTTCCTGCCTTATCAACTAAGAACTTTGTAAAGTTCCATTTAATGTCATCATTAGAAGCATAATCAGGGTTGATTTTCTTTAAATGTCCATCTAAAAATGCTCCGATTTCAGTAGATAAATCCAAACCTTCAAATCCTTTTTGCTCTTTTAAATAAGCAAAGAGAGCGTCCTGATTTTCTCCGTTTACATCAACTTTAGAGAAGATAGGGAAAGTGATTCCATATCTTGAGCTACAGAAAGTAGCAATTTCATGATTAGAACCGGGAGCCTGGTTACCAAACTGGTTGCAAGGGAAATCCAAAACTACAAGTCCATCTTTTTCGTATTTTTCATATAAAGACTGAAGAATTTCATACTGTGGGGTAAAACCGCATTCTGTTGCGGAATTGATAATAAGCACAACTTTTCCTTCATAATCTTTTAAAGACTTTTCATTTCCATTAGCTTCTTTTACTTTAAAATCGTATACGTTCATAATATCCTCTTTTCTTTACTATTTGGGTAATGGTTATTTCTATATAAAAGTCGAATTTTTCGACAAGGCGAGTGTAAAAAAGTGTAATTCACTAAATATTAAATTTATAAAGCATCGATATATTCGCAAGCGGCAAGTGCGGCAACAGCTCCGTCAGCAGCAGCGGTTGTAAGCTGTCTGACAGTCTTTGTACGGCAATCTCCTGCGGTAAAAATACCGGATGCGTTGGTATGACAATCCTCTTTACCGACAATGTAGCCGGAAGCATCCAAATTTACAATATTAGAAAAGCTGGAGTTTTCAGGAACCTGACCGATGGCTACAAATAAACCGGCTACAGGGATTTCTTTTCTTTCCTGTGTGTTCTTATCAGTTACTTCCACAGCATCCAAGCCGTCACTACCGATAAGTTTGGTAATATTTACATTTAAAACAAATTCTACATTTTCACGATTTCTTAATGTCTCTAAAAGTTTGCCTTCTCCACGGAAACCTTCACGTCTGTGGATAATAGTGACTTTATTACAATAGTTGGATAGGAAGAGTGCATCCTCTAAAGCTGTATTTCCTCCGCCGGCAACCGCTACATCACGATTTCTGTAAAATGCTCCGTCACAAGTCGCACAATACGAAATACCGGCTCCAATCCACTCTTTTTCATGTTCTAATCCCAAAGTTCTGTTTTTTGCACCGGTAGCTAAAATAACAGCCTTACAAGGATAAGCTCCTTTTTCAGTGTGTACTACATGTTGAGTATCCAACTTCTCAACAGAGATTACTTTTTCGTATTTTAATTCGGCGCCAAGAGAACTCGCTTGGTCATACAAATCTTTTGCAAATTGAAATCCTGAAGTTTTTTTGATTCCCGGATAATTTTCCACTTCAGGAGTGTTGATAATCTGACCGCCATAAGCAGAACTTTCTAATAAAAGTGCACTTTTTCCTGCACGCAAGGCATAAATAGCAGCGGAAAGACCGGCGGTACCTGCTCCGACAATAACAATATCATACATAGATTTTGCTCCTTTATTAAGCTTCGATTAATTTTAAAAT
>DATCYL010000132.1:0-1917 GCA_036570305.1 Lachnospiraceae bacterium | reverse complement strand
TTTGTCTGTTTTAATAACTTTCATAATCTGCCTCACTTTCTACTATTGTTATTTCCAGTATAGTACAAAGACAGAAAAATTTCCAGCTATATTCTTATTTCCATACCTCTTTTGCAATCGACAAGACCAATCTTAATTTTTCCCACTGCTCTTTTTCAGTCAGTTTATTGCCCTCTTCCGTGGAGGCAAAGCCACACTGAGGACTTAAATAGAGTCTATCCAAATCCACATACTTACTTGCCTCTTTAATACGACTGATAATCAGCTGTCTATCTTCAAGACTTGCCGCCTTTGTTGTAATCAATCCCAAAACTACCTTTTTATCCTTACTTAAATGCTCTAAACACTCAAATCCGCCGGAACGGTCATCATCAAATTCCAGATAAAAAGCATTCACATTTTCCTTAGCAAACAAGTCTGCGGCTACTCTGTCATAGCTTCCGGAGCATGCCCACGTAGAATGGAAATTTCCACGGCAAATATGGCTGTTAATTACCAAGTCTTCCGGTTTTCCTTCGATTGCGAGGTTATTTACCCTAATAAGTTTTTCTATTACTTCCTGTAAACCAGCCTCATCTGTTCCCAAAATCAAGGTCGCATGCTCATCTACACACACTCCCCAGGTACAGTCATCAAACTGAATATTTCTACAACCGGCATCATAAAGGTCTTTAATTACCTTTTTATAAACCTTGGCAATGTCTAGGAATAATTCCTCTTCATTAGGATAAATCTCCCTTGTTTTTTCTATATTATCCGGTGTAATAAACTGGAAATAAAATTGTGCAGGTGCCGGAATGGTCTGTCTTGCAACAATTCCCTCCTCTTCAAATTGTTTTACAAATTTAAAATGTTCTACAAATGGATGCTCTCCCACACCAAGCTTTCCTGTCAAAAAGGTATCATCAATAAGGGCAGCTTCCCCGTGAAAAGGAATTCCTGTCTTTGTCTTTTCATGCCCAACACCTTCAAATGCCCACATAAAATCCAAATGCCAGGAAGAACGACGAAACTCTCCATCAGTAATCACTGATAATCCAACTTCCTTTTGTTTTTGAATTAATTCTGTAATTAATCGATCCTCCAGCTCAGATAAAATCTCCTGACTGATTTCTCCTTTGGCAAATTTAGCTCTCGCCTCTTTTAACTCCTTAGGTCTTAAAAAACTTCCTACGATATCTCCTCTAAAGGGTGCATTTATACTCATATATTATCCTCTCTTTTCTTTAAAATTTTTCTATTTCTTAGTGCTTATTATATAGAATGTTTTTTCTTTTGAATAATATATAAAAACAAGGGATTGCTATAGCAACAATCTATAGCAAGCCTAATCTTAAACCATAAAATATACAATTCCCAAATAATGCAAGATGGAAGCCATAATAATAAACAAATGCCAAATCAGATGATCATAGGAGCCTTTTCTGGAATAAAACACAGCACCTAAACTGTAAGAAACTCCTCCTCCTACCATAAAAAGCCAAAATAAAGTCGTAGTCTTTTTCATAAGCATGGGGAGTAAAAAAATTACCAACCATCCCATCGCCAGATAGAGAGCTAAGCTGAATTTCTCATTGACTCGTTTTGCAAAAATTTTATACAAAATCCCAAATATGGTAATTGTCCACTGAAAAATCATAAGAGAGTAGCCAAAAGCTCCCGGTAGTAAAGAAAGCGCTACAGGAGTATAAGAGCCTGCAATAGCTATATAAATCATACTATGATCTATAATCCTAAGTACATATTTATGAGTAGAACCATAAGGCATGGCATGGTAAATGGCGGAGAATAAGAACATGGCAAATAAACTGATTAAAAAGATAGAAATTCCGATTGTCATCCTAAGATTATGGTGGGTATAGGTATAGGTCACACTGATAGGTAAAAGTATCAGCATAGCAAAGGCACCTATCCCAT
>DATCYL010000131.1:0-7647 GCA_036570305.1 Lachnospiraceae bacterium | reverse complement strand
CACAATGAATTCCCCTGCTATTTAAGTAATTTGCCAGATTAGACACTTTTTGCTGAAAAACTTTTCTATTTACTCTCACTCCTTTCATGGGATAAGGTATTCCCAATGACTGATATTTTTCTTCGCCCAATCTCATAAAACTCAAAAGCTGTAATACTCTAATTTTCCCTTTCAGCTCTTTTAAAATAAAATCTGCTGTCTTTTCTATATTGTCCATATCGTCATTAACTCTTGGAATGATAGGTATCCTTAAAATCACATCCTTATTATTATCTATGAGCATTTTCATATTTTTTAAAATCAATTTGTTAGATACACCTGTATAACTTTTATGAATCTGCTCATCCATATGTTTTATATCTGTGATTATCAAATCTGTATATGGCAATATCTTCTCTATATTCTTCCAATCTGCATGTAAAGTTGTTTCGCAACAAGTATGAATTTTCTCCTCTTTACAGGCATGAAAGAAATCTCTGACAAAATCACTTTGCATTAGTGGTTCTCCTCCCGATACTGTTACACCTCCTCCCGATTTATCATAAAATCCTTTATCCTTTCGTATGACCTCCATACACTCATCAATCGACATGTTTTTTCCCCATTGCTTGATTGCTTCAGAAGGACATGCTTTGGCACACTCCATACAGTTTCGGCAACGTTCTTTATCGAAACTGCTCACCTTTCCCCCACTTATCCCAAACATATTATTTACCGGACAATTTGCATCACATAAATTACACTTTGCTATACCTATACACTTACTTTTATATACTCCAGGTTGTATTAGCATCTCCCAGCCTTCCGGATTACTACACCACTTGCATCTTAAGGGGCATCCTTTCAAAAATAATTCTGTACGTAATCCCGGTCCATCATGAAGTGTATATCTTTGTATATTAAAAATGACTCCGTATCCCACATTCGTAACCCCTTTCAATAAATTATCTTGTTAAAATTATATCAACTTCTTACTTTCCCATAAATTGACCATTATCCCCATTTTTTATAGTTATCTACTACTACTTCTTCTCTCTATAGGGAACATTCCCCATATCTCTACTCCTTGCCGTGTTTATAAGGAAAAAGCCCGCTTCAAGCGGGCTTACTATTAATCTAAAATAGCTTTTAATGATTTTAATCTTCCTTGACTTTTTATATTGTATTCTTCGATACACTCTACAATCTTCCCCAAAGTAGGGCATAATGTCACACCAACTTTTTCTAAAGCTTCCATCTTTCCCTTTACCGTTCCCATATTTCCACTCACAATCGCGCCAGCATGTCCCATACGTTTATTTTCCGGTGCATATTGCCCTGCAATATATGCAAAAACCGGCTTTTTAAACTGCAGTTCCTTAATTTTTTCTGCGGCCAGTTCTTCACTGCAACCTCCAATTTCACCAATTAATACAATAACGTCTGTCTCTTCATCTCTAGCAAAAAGTTCTATAACATCTGCATGATTTAGCCCGATAATAGAATCTCCACCGATACCTACACAAGTAGATAACCCAAATCCCTTAAAAGTTAAATTAGATGCTGTCTCATGTGTCAGAGTTCCACTTCTTGAAATAATACCAATATGCCCCTTTCCGTAGATATCACTGGGCATAATTCCTAATTTGGATTGTCCCGGAGAAATAATACCAATAGTATTTGGTCCTACTACTTTTGCTCCCAGTTTTCGAGCCACATTTATAATTTGTAGAGAATCAACTACCGGTACAAACTCCGTCACAATGACCAAAAGCTTAATTCCCTCTCTTAAAGCCTGTAACGCCGCATCCCTTACAAATTGTTTAGGAACAATGAGCATCGCAGCCTCTATTTGTGGAAATACATTTCTAGCTTCTGCAACCGTATTAAAAACCGGTATCCCTTCTACAGTTTGCCCTCCTTTTCCCGGTGCTACACCGGCTAACAGTTTTGTTCCCGTCTCCAGAGTCCTTTTACAATGAATACCCCCTTGTTTACCAGTAATTCCAATAATCATGATAGCTGTATCCTGATTTATAAGTATACTCATCCTGCATATTCCTCACTTTCATCTAGCAATCTTTTGACCGCTTCGTCCGTTGTCCCATACTTAGTCTGCAAAAAGCCTAGGTTTTCATAGATTTGCCAGCCCTGTTCCTGATTAAATCCTCTACTCTTAATTACTATTTTTTTGTATCCACCCCACTCTCGATAAGCTCGTTCAATTCCCTCTGCCATATCTGCACAATTATTTATTCCTCCAAATATGTTTACAAAAATGGATTTAATCTGATCATTCTCTAAAAGTATCTTCATTGCTTGATAAGTTTTTTCTGCGGATACACCTCCACCTAAATCCAGAAAATTATTTACATTCCCTCCATAGTGACAAATGGTATCTATCGTTGCCATACCAATTCCTGCACCACCTGCCATAGTACCTATACTTCCCTTAGAATTTATCTCCACATAGGTCAAATCATACTTCTTAGCTTCTTTTTCTCTGAAAGACTTTCCTAAGTCCGTTCTAGGGATAATGAGATAATCTCCCTGACGATAAAGCCCATTATCATCAATCACCAATTTACTGTCTAGCGCCAAAACGCTCCCATTCTCCAACACTGCTAGTGGATTAATTTCAATTGTTGTAGCATCTAATTCAAAACAAGCTATCGTAAGCTTTTCCGCAATATCCTCTACCTGTGAAAGCACCTCTTTAGGAATTTCAAATATCTGTGCCGCTTTCCTAAATTTATTCTCGTCAAACCCATCAGTACAATTCATTATCAACAACTTTTCAGGTTCTTTTTCAGCCAACTCTTCAATATCTATTCCTCCATAAGTTGTAAAAATCATAATCATTTTGCGATTTTTTGTATCTAATGTCATCCCCAAGTAATATTCCTCTTTAATAGGCATAAGGTCACAAGCAATTACACCCAACATTCTTTTTCCATTAATAGTAATTTTTTGAATATCATTCCGTGTACTAATCAATTCTTTTTTAGATTTCACAACTCTTACTGCTCCGGCTTTTCCTCGTTTTCCTGACAATATCTGCCCTTTTAAAAGACAAGGATAAGTAATATTTTTTGGAATTTCTTCTCCCTCCAACAAAATACTTTCATTAATAGGTATTCCATATTTCCTTAATCGCTCTTTTCCCTCAATTTCTAAATAGTCCATACTTACTCCTTATTTATTATCCACACATTTACTCCCACGCCAGTTCCGGATTAGGAAGATATGATTCTTTATATGGATAACCTACGCGTGTAATATTCATCAAATGCTCATAGTTAAAATTTCCACTAAAACTGTTATTACCCCAACTGCCACAACCTAATGTTGTTGTCGGAATAAATCCATTAGTAGGGCTTCCCCCACCAGTAGTTCCCGCTGGTTGATTTACAATTACACGAGAAACCGAACACTGAATTGCTGCATATTCTATGTGTTCTTGATTATTGGAATGAATTGAAATACTGTGTCCCTTACCTTCAAGCTCAAGGTTTTCAACCATTTTTCCAACACTCTCTTTAAAATTTTGATAAGTCATTACATTCATTACCGGGCATAATTTTTCTCTGCACAAATTATCCCCCTTCCCAATTGCAGTTGCACTTGCCACAATTACTTTCGTATCTTCCGACACCTTTAGTCCTGCCAGTTTTGCCACTTGATAAGCAGACACTCCTACAACTTCTCTATTAATAATTCCTTCCTTTGAAAACAGGCACTTCTTTAGTCTATCTACATCTTCTGGATTATTAACATAATATCCACCATTTTTTTCTATTAAAGAAATAGTATCTTCCAATCTTTCCTCAGGTACAAATACCGTCTGTTCTCCCAGACAGATTAATCCATTATCGAAGCTTCTTCCAAGAATTACCTTCTTAATAGCATCCTCTAAATCTACATCCCGATCTATAATACACTGTACATTTCCCTGTCCCACTCCTAAAGATGGTTTTCCACTGGAATAGGCAGCCTTAACCATAGATGGCCCCCCTGTTGCAACTATAACATCAGCCAAGCTCATTAGCTGAGAACTCCCCTCTATAGATACTTCTTCCAATGTTAAAATCAGTTCTTTAGGAAGATTTAATTTTTCCAATTCTTTTTGAAATAGTTTTACCAAAAATTTCGTGCATTCTACTGCTCGTGGATGTGGTGCAAAAATAATAGAATTACGTGTTTTTAAAGCCGCAGCCGCATTGCCCATAGGAGTAACTACCGGATTTGTTGATGGTATAATTGCCGCCACAACCCCCATTGGTTTTGCAATCTCAAGAATATGAATGTCTTCTCTTCTTGCTATAACACCTACTGTTTTTTTATTTTTTAAGCTTTCCCAAATCAAAGCAGATTTATTTCGGCACTTTGCAATTTTATCTTTTTTATTTCCCATTCCAGTTTCCTTAACAGCCATTTCTCCCAGAAACTCTGCATTGTCAAAAACAATTTTGCATACAGCCCTCGCTGCCATATCCACTTCTTTTTGTGTAGCAAACTCAAAAGCTTTTTGTGCCTTTCTAGACTTTTCTATCAATTCCTGTACCTGACTCATATCTTTCAATCTTCTCCTTTGCAATTCACATTACATAATTACATGTTAGATAACACACCAAATCCCGGCCAAAACTTCAAATATAAATATCCAAATAAAATTGCAACTAACATACGAACGATAACAAATATCATACCCTTTTTCATCATAATACCGGCATCAAGACCGTATGAGATAGGGATTGCACGCACACTGATTGGTAATAAAAATTCTGCATTATATCCTAAAATTGCAATAAAACAATAAGGTATCGGGTTTAGTCCAATTTTACTGGTAATACTTATAACAATAGGTATCATAACCGCTGAAGATACTGTAGAATTTGTAAGCTCTGATAAAATTACTGTAGCAATCGCAAACACAATAACCGTTACAAATCCTCCATCCAAATTTAATTTTGCCACTTGCTCTGCAATTCCAAGTGCTGCACCTGATTCATTAATTAATTTTCCTAAAGAAATACCACCTCCAAAAAGAAGCATCATTCCCCACAGAGATTTCTCTTGTGCTGTTTCCCACGTTAGTAATGGTTTCTTATTCGATGCTGTAATCATAAATGCTAGCGATCCAAAAATTAAAAATACATATGCAGGCTCTAATACCGGCACAAATTTTGCATACAAAGGACGAGAAAATGCTAAAACAACTGCAATTACAAACAAAATCCCGCTAATCTTCTCATCTCGTTTCATCTCTCCAAGAGCCGCATAACTTTCTTTAAAATAAGCTTTTGTTCCCTCAATATTTTCCACTTTTTGAAAACTCTTAATCATCAATACTACCATTACGACAGTCACAACGACTAGGTAAGGTAACATTCGAGTCAACCAATCCACATACATAAATTCCTTTCCTGTATACTCTTGTATAAAGGAAATTGCAGTAACATTCATAGCTCCTCCGAGTGGTGTTCCTGCACCTCCAATTCCAGCACCCCATCCTATACATAGCAGAATTGGAGCTGCAGCCGCACAAGTTTTTATCTCCTTATATCCTGCTGCAACCAACATAGCCACTGCTATAGGTGTTAAAAGTGCAACTACGGCAACATTAGGCATTACAGTCGACATAATCACGCTTGCCAACATCCACACTAAAATCTGAGACTTAATTGATGGTCCTATCAAAGACAAGATTCTCAACGCAACTCTCTTATCTAATCCTGTCTCCGACCACGCTAAAGAAAGTAATCCTGAACCAAAAATTAAAATTACACTAGATGATGCATAGGGTGCAATCACAGTTTCCATTCCTACAATATTAAAAATTGCATTCACTATGACAGGAATAAATGCTGTAACTGTCATATGTATCGGTCTGGTAGCCCACCAAAATACCGTCCAAAATAAAGTTCCCACCGCCTGTGCTCCACCAAGACCCAGTGACTCTTTTAGAAGCAGGGTAACAATTACAAACATAAGAGGTCCTAATACCAAATAAAGTAATCGTTTTTTTGAATCCATAATTCTTCTCCTTTTCCATTCCTTTTTTCCACTTTCTTGTGGTCTTCTTGTTCGGTATTTTATCCTTTCCTGATTTTTCAAACAATATCTTTCTATTTGCTTTTCAATTTATAAAAAAGATTTGCATATTTTGACCTCTTTACACAAAACGCAAAAAGGATTTGCATAATATGCAAATCCTTTTTGTATTTTGTAATTTACTTCTATCTAGGAAAATACCCCAAACGTCCAGATATTCTTCCTGCAGCACCTTTTACCGCTTTTACAAGTTCCATCTCTCTTTCAGGAATTTTAATTCCACGTGTACTTGTAGAAACACTGATTGCTGCCACTGGTATTCTGTTACGATTAAAAATAGGCGCTGCTAAAGACGCTTTATTTTCTATCAATTCATTAATCAATACACAATAACCCTTTTTTCTGGTTTTAATTAATTCTTTTTTTATTTCTTCAATATCAATTTTGGTCTCTGATGTAAGTTTACTTAGCTCACTTTTCTGCAAAATCTTTTTGACCTCATTTTCTGGAAGATATGCTAGCATAGCTCGACCCATAGCTGAACAATACATAGGCTGCCTATGCCCCATAGGTATAAACAAGTCCATTGTATTTTCACAGCTACTACTAATTAAATGTACCATATCCACACCGTCTGGCATCGCCATATGACTATGTACAGTATATCGGTAGGAGAGTCTATGTAACTCCGGATAAGAATATCGATAAGCATCATTATTTAACAAAGCCGCCCCTGCAATGGCAATCATTTTATATCCTGGCGAATAAAAACCCGTTACATTATCTCTTTCTAAATATCCCCAATCTAGCATAGTATTTAAATGTCTAGAAACTGTGCTGATACTCATATCCAACTTACTCGCAATATCTGATGTTTTCTGTACAGGAGTTGATTCATTAAAATTTGATAAAATTGCTAATGTTTTCCCTACACTTTTTGTATCAGACAATTTTATATTATTTTCCACTGATTCTTTCAAATCTACCCTTCTTTCCCCTCTATACATTTATATAGTTCATACCTACTATTGACTTTGCATTTTGTATAAATATGCTGGGTATGCTTTTTTACTGTGTGGTAACTAATTGATAATTTTTCTGCTATTTCTTTATACGTAAATCCATGGCAAATGAGATCTGCTACTTTTTTTTCAGATTGTGTCAGAGAAAAAGAATTTCTCTCTCCTTGCTTTTCTTCTCTTTCTTGTTCCTTTTTTGAGATAGTAATCCAATGATAACGATCTATAATTCCATTAGAATAAGTCTGATCAAAAGTATGTATTTTAAATATATAATTCCAAATTGTCCTGGTTCTGACTCCCCATCGTCCATTATTTTGACACTCACATTCTTCACCCAGCAGAAAAGGCAACCATTTACAAGGACTTTCACTCCCTATCTGTCCTGCAATTTCTTCACCTAAAATACTTTTCATATACTCCATAGCTATAGCATTATAACTCATAACATGGGTAAAATCATCTGTTACTAGATAAGCCTTCTCTCCAGACGCAATAATTTCTCCCTGTATATTAGAGACGATTTTCGCTTGCTCATATTTTTTAAAATTTTTATATCCTTTGGCAATACAAGTATAGATATCCGAGAGTTCTT
>DATCYL010000130.1:0-6325 GCA_036570305.1 Lachnospiraceae bacterium | reverse complement strand
GAAGGTCTGTTATCACATAAAAATGATTTTTTACGCTTTTTACTTCTCCAGACTCCACCATTTCTATTTTCTGCCCACCACCGGATACCAAAACTGTAACCGTACCTGCCTTTTTTAGCCCTTTTCCTATAAATTGCATTGTCTTTTTCTTAGAGCAATAGGCAGTTGCCATCTTTTGACATTTTAAATAGACTCTTCTTTCTCCGGCAAAGGCGATACTTCGATAGATATAACGGATATAAGACATCCCGTAACTTGGACGTATCCATCTTTGCCACTGATATTTTTCACCTGTTTTATTATAAAAATCCCTATATATAGGAAGTTCTATCGTTCCCATTTTTTGATAGACAAACTCCATCCATTTTTTATAAATATCAAAAGGCAAACTTCCATCTTCACCTATTTCTATCCCAAACTTTTTTGCAAACTCTTTATCTTTCCATATCAATCCCCAAAAAGCATTAACAGCCGCAATTACACCGCATCCACCTACCTGAGCACTTTTTTTATTAAACCATGCCTGATTCCCCCCATAAGCAAACTTTTTGTTTTCTTTTTTTATTACAAGAAAATTTTTGTTTTTTTCCATTCTGACTTTCTCCCCTTTCAATAGATTTTCTCTTTATATGAATTTCCCCTAATCGTCATCATTTTTAATACTCACTTTAAAAACAGCTTCTTTGGCAAGAAAAATCCGACACAATAAAAACATTTTAAATTTATTATAAGTGGCTGTATTTTCATCAAAAAAATAAACAGAATTACAAAAATAAGACACACTTTGCAAGCTGTATCCGCTGATTAAGGGTCACTAAATACCGTTTGGTGTAATAACCAGACTCGGCTGACCGCTATAACAAAAAAGGATGCCGACTTTTACATCTGCATCCCTCCACACTTTACTCTAAAATAATTATCCTACTCGAAATCTGAATTTCTGAATTTCTTTTTCTGAACTTACTCTCTCGATTTCTGCTCCCAATGCCCTAAGCTTTCCCTCAAAATCCTCATAGCCACGTTGGATATAGACAATATCATCCACAATCGTCATACCTTCTGCTGCGAGTCCTGCTATTACAAGTGCTGCTCCTGCACGAAGATCCGGAGAACTTATTCTGGCTCCTGTAAGCCTACTCACACCATCTATAATAGCTGTATTACCCTCTACCTTTACGCTTGCTCCCATTCTTGCTAATTCATCAATATATTTGAAACGATTCTCAAAAATACTCTCTGTAACAATACTGGTTCCCTCAGCCAAGGTCAGTAGGGTTGCAATTTGAGGTTGCATGTCCGTAGGATATCCAGGATAAGGCAAAGTTTTTACCTGTGTTTTTGTAAGTGGCTTTGATGCTACTACCCGTACCGCATCATCAAACTCTTCCACTTCGCATCCGATTTCTACCAATTTAGCGGTAATTGCCTCTAAATGTTTAGGGATAATATTCTTCACCATAACATCTCCCTTAGTGGCTGCTGCCGCTATCATAAAGGTTCCCGCTTCTATCATATCCGGTACAATACCATAGTGTGTTTTATGTAACTTTTCCACACCGCGAATACGAATCACATCCGTACCTGCACCTTTTATATTCGCACCCATACTGTTTAAGAAATTTGCCACATCTACAACATGGGGTTCTTTTGCAGCATTTTCAATAATAGTTCTTCCATCTGCCATGGAAGCTGCCATCATAATATTAATGGTGGCACCTACAGATACCATATCCAAAAAGATATGGGCACCCTTTAAGTGATCCGCTTTTGCAACAATTGCTCCGTGCGAAATATCCACCTTTGCTCCTAAGGCTCTAAAACCTTTTAAATGCTGATCAATAGGCCTACTTCCTATATTACAGCCTCCTGGAAGAGGAACTTCCGCTCTTTTATATTTTCCCAACATAGCACCTAATAAATAATAAGATGCTCGAATCTTTTTAATATATTCATAATCTACACTCACATCTGTGATTGTAGAACCACTGATATTTACTGTGTGTTTATCTACTCTATCTATCTGTGCTCCTATTTCTGACATAGCATCAAGAAGCACATTAATATCGTTTACATCCGGAAGATTATCAAGACAGACAACTTCATCTGTCATAATCGCAGCTGCTATAATCGCTAACGCAGCATTTTTTGCTCCACCTATCTCAACCTCCCCAACAAGTGGATTGCCGCCCTTAATAACATACTGTTCCATATATATTCACCCCTATTATTTTATTAGGATTTCAAATCAATCTCTACATACCTGTCCATATCTTACCCCAAGTAAGACTTTTTGTAAATAAAATTTAATAATTTCTTTAAAAATACAGAGTAAGTAGCGGCTGACTTATTATGCCATCTCTACAGTAATTAAAACCTCTTTTCTCTTCTAAAAGGCTCCTAATATCTATACTGCTTTTCTTAGTTATAAAAAAGAATCTGTTGGGGCCATAAAACCACGACAGATTCTCTTTTATTTTTATCCTCTATTTGCTCTGTAAAATTCTTCAATTTCAGGAATTTGTAAGAAGCGTTCCAGCATAACTGCCATTTCCGCCCTGGTCATTCCTCCTTGAGGATCTAACCTGCTTCCCCCATCTTTTCCTTTAATAATTCCTGACTTTACTGCCCATTCCATAGGCTCCTTTGCAAACGCGGAAACTTTATTTCCATCTTTATATACTTTTAAATTTCCTCTGATACCCTTATCAAGATTGTTTACTTTCATGTAATTTAATAACATTTTTGCAAACTGTTCTCTAGTTAATATGTCATAGCCGCCAAACCTTCCATCTGCGTAGCCATTCATATATCCCCTATCCTTAATATATTTTACATTTGGATAAAACCAGTCGTTTTCTGTAACATCAGGGAATGCCTTTTCCCATACTTTTACTCCCCCCGTTTTATCCAAACGCGAAAATACAGTTGCTACTTCTGCTCTGGAAGTTACATCATAGGGTACAAAATTAAAGTAAATAGCATCTTCTGTTTCTTCGATTTGTCCTTTTCCAAACATAATACTTTCTCTGTACATAAAGTAAACTGCCGATTCAAACCAATCACCACTGGTCACATCCCTGGCAATCAATCTCTTCTCTTTGTTTTTTTCAAAAGTCCACTCTCCAATGACAGTCACATTTTCTGTACCTATCTGGCTGATATTATCTTTCCAGGTAAGAGTATAAATACCCCCGTCTGCTGCAATTTGCCTGTCTTGTGGTTTAGTAAGTAAATCTCCTTTTACCCCCTCTACCCTACTTGGCAATTCCGGTAATTGGTCTGCTGGAGGAATCTTATCTCCTACATAACGATAAGTTATAGTATGTTTATTTGGAATAAAGCTCCACTCTCCTACAACCGTAATATCTTCTGTTCCCATGATAGTAATATCTCTATTCCATTTTAAGCTATAAACACCATCCATTCCATCAACCAAAACCCAGCTTTCATCCGCAGGAATTTCTATTATATCTCCTTCGGTAACTTCCTTTTCCTCAGGAACTTGCTGATTTTCAGGAATCTCACCTCTGTATTCATAAAACACTGTATGCTTAATCGGGTTCTCTACTACTTCTGCATCTTCCTTAAATGTCCAAATTCCTTTAACTTCAACATCCTCTCTTTCGATATGACTTACATCACTTGTCCATATAAGGCTGTAAACACCGCCATCAGCTTTTATACTGATATTTGCAGGAATGACTACCAAATCTCCCTCAAAACCTTCTACTTCTGCAGGAATCTGTGGTAAATCATCACCGCTTGGTTGTTTATCTCCTTCATATACATAAATAACTTTATGTTTGTTTTTTGTAAGAGTCCATCTTCCTACAATCGTGATATCCTTATCTCCCATACTTGTTTGGCTTCTATCCCATGTCAGACTATAAATTCCATCCATATCTGCAACTTCAATATCTGTTTCATCATCCGGAATAAATATAGTTTGCCCTTCTTCTACTTCTTCTGAAACAGGAGCTGTCTCTCTTCCCTTTGGAATATCACCCTCATAGCTATAATATACCCTATGTTTTTTTATTGGCTGTGGACTTGGTGGAATTACCGGGTCCGGAGTATGTGTATTTTCAATAAAGTCCCATATTCCAATATAATGTTTTACCTTATCATTACTGCCCTGCTCATTAAGTTCCCAGCCTTTAAATTCCCAAACACCGTCATTATCTGTATCTTCAACTTTTTGTGTGATGAATGTCGGCTCTTTCGGAGCTTTCTTTAATTTCTCATTATCTTTTGGTTTTAATTTATTTACAATCTCAGGAATTACCGGATCTGTAACCTCCATATTTTCAAAATCATGGTAAATCTTAAAACTTCCTATGTAAATATATTTTCCCTGCCCATCCTTTGATAATGTGCTTCCTAAATCCGTAAGAACTACCTCTGCTTCTCCTTCTTTTGTCTCAACAAAGACCTTTCCGTCATGAGAACTGTAATCTAAATTTCCTCTTGTAAATGCAATTACCGGATTATTCAACAATTTATCTGCTGTTAATTTTCCTTTGTCGGAGAAAGAAATTTTTCCCGGACCCCTAACCTCATTTACTGTAAGATTTACATCTTTTGCCATCATATTAGTTCCCTCATCAAGAATAATACTAGGCTTGCCTGTAACACTCCATAAAGAAGCTGTTGACTTGTCTTTCAAATGGATAAATGTTACATCTTTTAGCTCTATATCTGTAGGATTTGCTTTTTCTATAGTTACTTGTAGATTTCCGGAATTTTTATTTTCAAAAACACCTAAGCTATTCGACTGACTAATCACCTTAGCTACTTTTCCTTCATTTATAATTCCTCTATCTATTTTTACATTAGGAGCAATAAATAAATTTCCATCTCCCGCAAAGGTAGCACTCTCTAATCTTGTTTCTTGATTATTTTTTATTTCTACATCTATACCATTTCCTTTTGCATCTTTTCCAATCACTAATGCCGGACGTTTGTCATTTTGCTGAGGTGAAATTTGTGTAGATACTCCATCAAAAGTGGTTTTGGCATTAGCATAAATACTTTTTACTATTTTTCCTTCACCATTCAATGTCAATTTTAAGTTTTTCCAACTTGTCTCGGAATTTAAGATTAAATCCTCATTTAGATTCAATCCCTCACCCTCTATTCCATCGACACCTTCGAAAATCAATTTTTTATCAACAGTGATTGCTTTTCGTTTTGTTACTGTATCCACAAATCGGATAATATAACCATCTTTAGCTTTTGCAAGAGCAGCTTCAAGAGTCGTTGGACTTGACTGTTCTTTTCCTGTGCCCATTCCTGTGTTAGATACATAAATGATATTCTTTGTTTCTGCCTCTTTTAATACTGTCCTTTCAAGTTCATTGTATCTTAGAGCCTTATTTAAAATATTTTGTTTTACTTTTCTTACATTTACCGCATTTGCATAAACTGCTGCATCACTATTGGTCTTTATTACCTTTAAATCTGCATCAATAGCCTCTTTTAAGCTTTTATTTAAGCTATCCTCCGTCCAAAGATTTTCATTGACTGCTGTCTTTTCTTTTAATTCTTTGTACTTATTTAATTTATATTCCTGCCAATCATCGATTCCTAAACTGGTAAATACTTCTTTATCTGTATCTCCTGATGCTTTCCCCATATAAGCTACAAAAGCATCCCAACCAAGCCAGCCCATAATTTCGTGAGCATTTCTTTTTACAGATAAGTCTCCCACTGTATGCATACCTGTAGCCGCTACATTTGCTGCATAAAAGCTTTCTAACAAAGGCAGGTAATCATACTGATTTGGAATAATTGTCGCAAATCTATTTGTACCGTTAGGGATAAACTGTCCACTGACGTATCCATTTTTTACTAAATCATCCACAGAAGTCGGTACTACGTTTGACGGTATAAACTTATCGGTTGTAGATTTTTTTCCATCACCTCTTGCTACCTGGCTTACCTGATTAAAATAACTTTTTCTATCTCCCTCAGGAAGCGTAAGCGCAATCTCTGCTTCTTTTACCTCAAGATAAGCAATCAAATCTATCAGATTTTTACTGTAATTTACTAATTTTTCTTTGGTATTTAAAGGTTCCTTTGCCTGAATTCTATTATCACCATCCGGTATTACCGTTGTAGTATTAAACTGGAAAAATGGTTTTGTAAAGGTCCCTTTATTTTGACTATTATCCTCCGTCTCAAACATAGATCTGGTAAGAATTTCCGCACCCATAGTTGTTCTTTTATCCCCACCTAAAATGGTTTGATTGACAACTCCACCTATATTATAGTCATTTCCATGAGTCATTTCATGGGCATAGAGTCCTACCCCTGTAAAATCCTT
>DATCYL010000129.1:0-3190 GCA_036570305.1 Lachnospiraceae bacterium | reverse complement strand
AAGGATTTTCATCTATGAATTATTTAAAATTATATTCTATTATTTTTAATGTATATAAAGCAAATGAGCTTTTTACTTTTCCCTTAGATAGTTTTGACATTATCTCTGCCTATGTCATTGATTCCAAAGCCTACCAGTCCCTACCCGGAAACAAACCCGCTTTATGTAAAGCCTTTAGTCAAGATGCCTTTTTACTTGATGGTAGGCTTTACTACAACGCCCTAAGCGATCCCGGGCGACTCCATTTTACCTTTATGCATGAACTTGGACATATTCTACTTGGACACCAGAGAAGTGGTACAGAAGAAGAACAAAGTGCGAATTGCTTTGCCAGTCATATGTTAGCCCCCAGAATTTTAATAAATCAACTTGGATGCAAATCACCTTATGATATACAAACCACCTTTGGTCTTTCTCGTCAGGCATCTACCTATGCCTTTGAAAGCTTTTGCAAGTGGAAAGAACTTCGCCAAAAATATCCTGCAAACTCTGCGGAAAAAAGACTTCTACAATACTATCTTCTTCATAACTCCCTTGAGCTTGCCTCTGCCTTTACAGATGCCGGAGCTTTAAGCTGATTTCACATAATCCGAATGCACAAACCCATATTTTTCTCCATAACAAATATAATACCATCTTGTTTGATTACTTCCCTTGATAGAATCGCAAACCCATAAATGGCTCCCTCTTTTGAGGGGGCTAAAACTACATGGCTGATATTCTACTCCCGCCCAAATCCTTACATTTAAACTACCGGCTGTTACTATACCCTGCCAAAGCGGCTTTTTATTTAACTGTGACTTTTCACCTTTAACTAGATCTCTCCTACTATCTATCATTTCTTTTACAGCTTTTCCATAAGCAGGCACACCATATCCTCTAATATATTTCCCGTTAATAGGCACTTTTCTATAATCCACCTGATTTCCTTTATTTCCTTCGATAACTTTTAGTAGCTCATGACTCACTTGGCATACAATGCCTACATGTTTCGGATTTCCTCTATTATCTCCATTTCCTCTATCATCCCAGTCATACATCAAGATATCTCCTATCTGTGGAACAAAATCATCCGCTTCCTCCCAACAGCCTATCTTTTCATATTCTAAAATCATATTTCCGCATCCACACTCTGTAGGCATAATCTCTGTTAATCCACACAAAATTGCAACAGAAGAAACAAATGTTGCGCACCATGCATCCGTATATTTCACTCTATACCCCCTTTTTAAGGGTTTATGATTATTATAAATATCTATAATCTCTTTGTGGCTACCATCCTCTTCTCTATATCCTAAATATTTCTTAGCCGTTTCTACCACCACTTGCCTAAGTTCTAACTCTGTCATACCGTTTCACCTCCTTTATTTGCCTTTTAGCAAATCAATCCCTTCTTTTAATTTTTCAGGTATCGGAATACCCATAAGCCCGGCATTTTCAATAATTGATACGGCTTCATTGATGATAAATCCAATACACACACCATCTCTGATATAGTGACTACCTATCATCACATCCAGCCGATTTGCTATCATGATGCAAAACAAAATCATCACTTTTCTGCATAACCCTTTAAAACCTGCCAGGCTTTCCAAACCACCTCCCGATGATTTGGGACTTCTCTTAAATACTCCGGGAAGCAATATTCCTCCTGTAAACCAATCTATACACATAAAAAGTAGCAAGGTCTGTAAAATATAGTCCCAGCTTCCAAGCAAAGACACAAGCATTCCTCCAATAAAACCGCCACTTACAATGTAAAATAATTTCATAGCATTCACCTCTTTTCCTTTAAATTTACCAATAAAAATAGAAGCAAATGAAAAAGAACCCGCTTTTCATCTGCCCCTATTTTCAGAAAATCAATTTTTATACAAACTTATATTTCTTACCAAATTCACACATTAAAAGCTCTTTAAAATCAGTTTTGAACCCTTTATAAAACTATATTTTGTTATTATTTCTATCCTCTCCTCTTGACTCCCTGCCTCAATCAGCATTTCATCGCTAATACAACTCCATTTGCAATCGCCGCTATAGTCCTTTTATTTATTCATACATTTCTATCTTTCCACCGCAATCTTTTAAAATTTCTTTCCACATCGCCGACTTTTTCATCACATTGTCATAATACCCAAGCATTATCCAATAAGTATAATTTGTAGCCTGCCTCTCCTTACCTTTTGAGGTCATCTCAAATCCATTAACCCACTGAAAATAATGCGTCAATTCATGCGCAATCGTCTCTAATGCATAGCACAAGGCTCTTTGCCTACCATATTTCTCCTTTTCTCTCCAAAAATCTCCTGTAGCGATACTTATATATGGCTCATCTCGGTAGTTATATGGTCCAAAAAATATACCATACACTAAATCTCCATCCTGTGCACTGATTTTTCTCCTACTCTTTATATACATATTGATTCTTTGAGGAAAGTAAAACTCTCTTCTTAGATAATTGATGAAATCTTTACACACTAACTTAACCTCCGGATGCACATCCTTTTCATAGCGTACCCTTAAGCCATCTTTTTGAAAGTTCGCTTCAAATTTTAACGTCTCTACACACTAGCTTAACCAAAAAGGTCTTCTTGACCTCTCTTATTTTTATTTACTAATATCCAACGTTCCGGTGAACCATAGCACTGTTCTCCCTGAAAATAACCGACTCCATTTCCGCAGTATATTACAGCACCCAAGCCACATGTATAAGCCTCCTCTATACCCACTTCTAATGTAAAAACACCACTTACACCTTTAGCGAGTAAAAAGCATCTTTTTTCTGCACCTAACTCCAAAAGCCTTTTAACAGTGTACTCTTCCGGCATTTGGTTTACTTTCTCTACAACTAAAAGTTCATCTATATACTCACCATTATGATAACGGAAATAACGGTCTTCTCGCTCTTTTTTCTTCTCTATAAAGTCGTGCTTCAGTCTCTTTCTCCATTTCTTTAGAAACAGCATGTCTATCATTTCGTTAACAATCCTATCTTCATTCATAATTTCATTCCTTTTCTACCTCAAAGATTTCCCTACCGCTTTATTCATACCTCTGAAATACTTTCAAAAACATTTGCTTATTTTTTATCCTTTTTACTATTCAGAAGTATTTCCCATGATCTAAGTAGTCCTGCATATTTATAATATCGAATCCTTACTTTTTGATCCGGCTGAGGTTATTCCATATC
>DATCYL010000128.1:0-2148 GCA_036570305.1 Lachnospiraceae bacterium | reverse complement strand
GTTCAGGAATTCGTTTTGATTATGTTCTTTTGGAAAAGTCAAATCAGTTTTTTAAAGATTTGATTGACCATCATGTAAGCGGTCAGTTGAGAGTTGCTCCTGAACATGTTTCTGATAATGTACTGAATTTAATGGGAAAACCAAGACATGAAATTTATGAAAAGTTTGTAAAAAAATTTGATGATTACAACAAAAGGGCAAATAAAAAACAGTATGCGGTACCTTATTTTATGTCATCTCATCCGGGATCTACTATAAAAGATGCGGTAAAGTTGGCTGAATATATCAGAGATTTGGGATTTATGCCGGAGCAGGTGCAGGATTTTTATCCAACACCATCTACCATGTCCACCTGTATGTACTATACAGGTTTGGATCCTTTGACCATGCAAGAAGTCTATGTTCCGAGAGGAATTAAAGAAAAAGCTATGCAAAGAGCTCTCATCCAATATAAAAAGCCGGAAAATTACGATTTGGTAAAAGAAGCACTTTTTTTGGCGAAACGTCAGGACTTGATAGGTTTTGATGCCAAGTGTCTGATTCGTCCAAGAAAGGCGGAAAAGATAAAAGAGGGCAAAGTACAAGCTAAGAAAAAGTCAGGGAAAAGTAAAGAACAAAGGCAAAGAGGTAGAAAGTATGAAACAAAGAAAAGGTGATTGGGGATATATTAAGAGAGCAAAGAAAAAAACATTGCTTTTGGATTTGTTTTTGTTTGCAGTTCCTTTGGGAATTTTCTTTTCCGCATGGGGGTATCATGGAAGCAGGCTGAC
Organism: Lachnospiraceae bacterium; assembly: GCA_036570305.1. Classification (GTDB taxonomy): domain Bacteria; phylum Bacillota; class Clostridia; order Lachnospirales; family Lachnospiraceae; genus JAQVHQ01. The sequence goes on along the minus strand of DATCYL010000128.1, from coordinate 1,378 downwards.
GATATGGACGGTTATTGCTATTGTAGGGTGTCTCCCTGCTTGTAAGGTCTTGGTAAACTTGCTTTTATTATTACCTCAAAAGTCTATTTTAGAGGAAGATTATAAAGTTTATCACAAGGCAGGAGCAGACCTTACCATGCTTTATGAACTTTTTGTGACGGGATATGAGAAAAATGCATTTTTGGATGCCTTGGCTATTTGTGGAAATCAAATAGTAGCCTTTAGCAGAAATAAAAAAGAAAACATTAGGTATCAGGAAAAAGAAATAGAAAAAATTTTACGGGGTAACGGCTTTAAGGTAAGGGTAAAAATTGTAGACAAAAAAGATGTTTTTTTGGATAGATTAGCTTCTTTAAGCCGTAATCGGGAAGACTTAAGGGCGGGCATTGTCTATACACCACGAGAGCCCTATGAGGATTTATCAAGAGAGGAATACATGAAGCATTTGCTGTTGGCAATTTCCATGTAAGAAAAAAATGAGACAGATAAGCGTAGGAAAAAATGAAGAAAATCAGAGGCTGGATAAGTTTCTCTTAAAATATTTGAATCAGGCACCTGCAAGTTTCGTCTATAAGATGCTTAGAAAGAAAAATATTACCTTAAATAAGAAGAAAGCAAGCGGAAAAGAAAAAATTTCTTTGGGTGATGAAATTTGTTTGTTTTTATCAGAGGAGACCATTATTTCTTTTCAGGAGAAAAAGGAATTTCCTATTTATCAAAAAAAACTGGAAGTTTTGTACGAAGATGAGAATATTTCTCTGATTAATAAGCCGGCAGGTATGTTATCACAGAAGGCAAAAGACGAGGATGTATCGGCCTGTGAATATTATATATCTCAGCTTCTTAGGGAAAAAAAGATTAGCCAAAAAGACTTGGAGACTTTTCATCCGGCAGTCTGTAATCGTTTGGATAGGAATACCAGCGGTATTTTGTGTTGTGGCAAAACTCTGGCAGGAAGTAAATATTTATCATCCATATTAAAAAATCGAAGTTTGCATAAGTATTATCTGGCGATTGTTTCAGGAAAATTATCAGGTAAGAGACGAATGCAGGCATTTCTAAAAAAGGAAGAAATACCTAATAAGGTCAAGATTTATGATAGAGAAAAAGAAGGAAGTGTAGCTATAGAAACCGTTTATGAGTCATTAGTTGCCAAGGAGGACTTTTCCTTAGTAAAAGTAGAACTTATTACCGGAAAGACCCATCAAATTCGAGCACATCTTGCAAGTATAGGGCATCCTATTTTGGGAGATGGAAAGTATGGGAATAAAAAGATTGTAGATAAGTCCGGGAAAGAGCGCCTTATAAAAAGACAGATGTTACATGCCTACTGTGTGGAATTTCCTAAAGAAAGCGATGGGGGAGATATCTTTGTGGA
>DATCYL010000127.1:0-7566 GCA_036570305.1 Lachnospiraceae bacterium | reverse complement strand
TTGATTTGTTTGAGGGGAATGTAGCAAAAGATATCTTAAAAGCTCTCGGCAATATTGCCTATAAGTATGCATTTACCTCTATGCCTATCTTGAAATTGGAAATTGCGGCGGATACGATTATCAGTTTTCTTTTGGATAAGTTGGTTCCTGCGGCGATATGCTATGATACAAAATGGAAGATGGGTATCATGGAAGAGAAGTTGATTCGCTTGATTTCGGAAAACTATATGCAAATTTACCATCATTACTCTAAAGACAAATCTGAAAATGAAAAGCTCTACTTAAGACTCTTATTGGTGACCGATTATATTAGTGGAATGACGGATAGCTTTGCTAAAAATCTCTACCAGGAATTAAACGGAATCAGCGAATAAGAGCCTTAAAGAAACTTTATTAAATTTATTCGGGATAAAGGAGGCGGTCTTGGCTAATATGATAGAGGACCTCCTCCAAATATTTATTTGCTAAGTAGTTTGCCATGTTTAAATTCATATCCAGATAATTCCCGCAGTCTTTGGGACTGGCTCCGGGAATCTCTCCTTTAAAATCTCTTATAAATTCAAAGGTTTCAATGACCAGAGGTAGGATATCCTTTGAAGTGTAATCTCCGTGCACTAAGAGATAGTTGCCGGTGCGACATCCCATGGGACCATAATAGACAATCTTTTCCCCAAAAGTAGGATGATTTCTTAAAAAGGTGGCAGCTAAATGCTCCATGGCATGGAGTTCCGCAGTATTCATGACAGGCTCTTCATTGGGAGAAGTCATTCTAAGATCAAAAGTTGTAATGACCTCCTCACCTAAAAAATCTTTTCTGGATACATAAAGTCCGGGCTGTAATTTTATGTGGTCAATCGTAAAACTTGTTATTTTATTCATAAAAAATCCTCTCTTTAAAATATACTTATGCTAAAGATTATAGCATAGATAAGGGGGAGAAACCAAGAACTTCTACCGTTAATCCCCAATGATAAAAAGGAATAAAAGAAGAGATGGGATTGGGAATAGAAAAATAGAAATAAGTTTGTTATAATACTTTTTTGTAGCATAAGGATAGGTCTAGGAAAGTACAATGGAAATGGATACGATAGAGAGAAATATTTATTCTTGCATATGTAAAAGTGACGGAATTAAGGCAAAAGAAATAGCAAAGCAGATAAGGGCGGAAAAAACAATGATTAATCATTATCTTTACACATCCCCCTTTATGCGTGATTTGTGTTTTTATGATAAAGACTATCGCTGGCATGGCTTGATTCGACAGGAATTCCCCCACAAAGGACTTGCGGATTTCTGTGGTTATTATTCAAGTGTGGAAGAGTTTTTGGAAATGCAGGAGGGGGAGTGGATGGATAGATTGCTTCCCGGCTGTAGAAATATAGGCAGAAATTTAAACAACAGTCGTGGTCTCTTTCATTCCTTTTTAGATTCCAGACAGGTTATGGTGGATTTGTTTAAGGACTTATATGGAATTGATTTTCATAACTGGGAGATTGCTTTTGAACTTAGGATTAAGAAATCTAAAATGATTCGTATTTATACAGATGTTTTGGTAGTGACGAAAAATCATATCTTTGCCATGGAATTTAAAATGCACGATGAGATTCGCGAGGAGGATATAGAGCAGTCAGCCAAATACGTAGAGTATCTGGAGGTGATTTTCGGTCCGGATTATGATGTAATACCGGTTTTGGTTCTTACAAAGGCAAGCGATTTGTTTCGTTATGTTTGTCTGACCGGCTCTACGGCAGAGATACCCGTGTGTTCGGGGGATATGCTTTTTAATATATTTGATGAATATATAGGTTTTTTGAAGGATTGATATCCTCATTTGACTTTGGTAAAGTAGAATGATAAAATTTAAAGCAAATAGAATTTGAGAAAATATGAGGTTATAAGTATGATAAATGACAAAAAAGTTTTGTTTAGCGGTATGCAGGCAACAGGAAATCTCACTTTGGGAAATTATCTGGGGGCTTTGAAAAACTGGGTGAGTCTAAGCGATGAGTATGAGTGCTTTTATAGTGTAGTGGATATGCATTCTATCACAGTAAGGCAGGATCCGGCAACACTGCGAAAGAGAGCAAGAGCGCTTTTAACCCTTTATCTTGCAGCCGGTTTAGATCCCAAGAAAAATTGCATTTATTATCAGTCTCATGTATCGGGACATGCAGAATTGGCATGGATTTTAAATTGTTTTACCTATATGGGTGAGATGAATCGAATGACGCAATTTAAGGATAAGTCAGCTAAGCATGCGGATAATATCAATGTGGGACTTTTTACCTATCCTATTTTGATGGCTTCGGATATTTTACTTTATCAGGCGGACGTGGTTCCGGTGGGAATTGACCAGATGCAGCATTTGGAAATTACCAGAGATATTGCAGAGCGTTTTAATAATATTTATGGAGATGTATTTACTATCCCTGAGCCTTACATAGGAAAAGTAGGGGCTAAAATTATGAGCTTGCAGGAACCGGAAAAAAAGATGTCCAAATCAGATGAAAATCCTAACGGAAGTATTTATTTGATGGATGATGCAGATACTATTTTAAGAAAATGTAAACGTGCAGTGACGGATTCTGTGGGACTAGTACAGTATGATTCTAAGAATCAACCGGGGATTTGCAATTTGATAGATATTTACAGGGCATGCACCGATAAGAGTGTAGATGAGGTTGTCAAAGACTTTGAAGGAAAGGGGTATGGAGACTTTAAGATGGCTGTCGCAGAAGCGGTGATTTCTGTCTTGGGTCCACTCCAAAAAGAGGTTGCCCGCCTTGAAAAGGATAAAGGATATTTAGATAGCATTATTAAAGAAAATGCAGAAAAAGCCAACTATTATGCAAGCAAAACCTTAAGAAAGGTACAAAGAAAGGTTGGTTTTCCTGATAGAATTCGCTAAGAAAAAAGACAAAAAGAAGTGGTCTGCTGCGGCATGACCCTTCTTTTCTTCTTGATAGAGATTATACAATGAAATTGCACAAAACAAAAGAGGGAAAAGATGATAAAAACAATAGGAGCACAAATAAAAGAATTTAAAAAAGATTCTATTTTAACCCCCGTCTATATGATTTTGGAGGTAATTATTGAAACCATGATTCCTCTGATGATGGCATCCATTATCGATGGAGGTGTGGAAAAGGGGAATATAAGACATATTTATTTTATGGGAGGACTTATGTTTTTGGCTGCCCTGGCAAGTCTTGTCACAGGTGCGCTGGGTGGAAAACACGGTGCCAGAGCTTCGGCGGGTCTGGCTAAAAATTTAAGGGAGGAAATGTTTAGAAAAATCCAGAACTTCTCCTTTTCTAACATAGACCGTTACAATACAGCCGGCTTGGTCACTAGAATGACCACGGATGTATCCAACATTCAAAATGCTTATCAGATGATTCTTAGAATGGTAACCAGAGCGCCGGCGAGCTTAATTTTTTCTATGATTATGGCATTTAGTATTAATGCCCGTTTATCCTTGGTCTATCTTGTAGCTGTGGTTTTCTTAACACTGGCGATTGGTATTATGCTTCGATTTGCCATGAAATATTTCACACAGGTTTTTGAAAAATATGATGATTTAAATGCAAGTGTCCAAGAAAATGTTTCTTCGATACGAGTTGTTAAATCCTTCGTGAGAGAGGAATATGAAAAATCCCGTTTTTATAAGGCAAGCAACAATGTATATAAGCTTTTTGTAAAGGCGGAAAATGTGGTGGTCTTTGCGGGGCCAATCATGCAGCTGACCGTTTATGCGACTATAATGACTATCTGCTGGCTGGGTGCGAAAATGATTGTGCAAAACACGCTTACTACCGGAGAGCTGATGGGCTTATTGACGTATTGTATGAATATTTTGATGAGCCTTATGATGCTTGCTATGGTATTTGTTATGGTCACAATGAGTATAGCAAGCGGTAGAAGAATTTCGGAGGTTTTAGAGGAAGAGCCGTCGATTACAAATCCCCAAAACCCTGTCTATACTGTAAAGGATGGAAGTGTAGAGTTTTCCCATGTAAACTTTACCTACAATGAGCAAAAGGATGATTTTATTTTATCAGATATTCATTTGTCTATAAAATCAGGAGAAACCATAGGTATTATTGGAGGGACAGGAAGTTCCAAGTCAAGTTTGGTTAACTTAATCAGCAGACTTTATGATGTTACCCAGGGAGCTGTCTTTGTCGGCGGGGAAAATGTCAAAAACTATGATTTGGAAAGCTTAAGGAATGCAGTTTCTGTAGTCCTGCAAAAAAATGTGCTTTTTAGCGGCAGTATTTTGGAAAACCTAAGGTGGGGCGATGAAAATGCCAGCAGAGAAGACTGCCTTAGGGCATGTAAACTGGCATGTGCCCATGAATTTATAGAAAAAATGCCAAATGGCTATGATACCCATATAGAGCAAGGGGGAAGCAATGTATCGGGAGGGCAAAAACAAAGACTATGTATAGCGAGAGCTCTCTTAAAGAAACCTAAGATTTTAATTTTAGATGACAGTACCAGTGCTGTGGATACGGCAACCGATGCTAAGATTCGTAAGGCGCTAAAGGAAGAGATTCCGGATACTACAAAAATTATTATTGCACAAAGAATCAGCAGCATTGCTCATGCAGACCGTATTTTGGTTTTAGATGATGGAAAAATCAGCGGTTTGGGAAGTCATGAGCTTCTCTTGGAAACGAATAAAATCTATAGGGAAGTTTATGAGTCTCAAAATACCAACCAAGGTGAGAAAGGAGGGGAAGAATAATGGCAGAAAAAGTGAAAGTATCGTCTAAAGTAAATGAGAAAGATAAGGACATGTCTACCGGGAAAGTTTTTCTTAGACTTTTGAAATATCTTGGCAAGTCTTATAGTTTTGCTTTGGCAGTAGTGCTAGTTTGTATTATCGTGGGCGTTTATGCCAATATTCAAGGAACTTTGTTTTTACAAACATTAATTGATAGCTACATAAGTCCTTTATTGGGAAATAAAAATCCGGATTTTAACCCTCTTAAAATGGCAATTTTTAAGGTAGCCTGTCTCTATGGACTTGGAATCGTAGCAATTTTTCTACAGTCTAAAATCATGGTTTTTGTTACGCAGGGAACCTTAAAGAGGCTTAGGATAGATATGTTTTCGCATATGGAGAGTCTTCCCATAAAATATTTTGACACCCATGCTCATGGAGATATTATGTCTCTTTATACGAATGATATTGATACTCTAAGGCAGATGATTTCTCAGAGCTTACCTCAATTGATTTCCAGCTTCATTACCTTGGTAGGAGTGTTTATTAGCATGCTTATTTTAAATATCCCTCTTACCCTGCTTACGCTTGCTATGGTAGGTTTCATGATGTTTGTAAGTCAGAAGCTGGCAAGCTTAAGTGGAAAATTTTTCATAGAGCAGCAGGTAGATATCGGTAGTGTTAACGGCTATATAGAAGAGATGATGGAAGGACAAAAAGTCGTCAAGGTTTTTTGCCATGAAGAGGCGGCTATCAAAGATTTTGTAAAGCACAATAATAAATTGTTTCATAGCGCTGATAGAGCGAATACCTTTGCTAATATTTTGATGCCGATTAATGCTCAGCTGGGAAATGTAAGTTATGTTTTGTGTGCCATTGTCGGCGGTATTATGGCACTAGGCTCAAGTGGTGGATTTACCTTGGGGGCATTGGCAAGCTTTTTAACCTTTAATAAGAGTTTAAATCAACCAATCAGTCAGGTCAGCCAGCAGTTAAATGCACTTGTTATGGCTATGGCGGGAGCCCAGAGAATATTTACGGTTTTGGATGAAGAAAAAGAAAAGGATGCCGGTTATGTAACGCTTGTCAATGCAAAAGAAGAAAATGGAGAGTTAAAAGAAAGTGAAAAAAGAACCCATTTGTGGGCATGGAAGCACTATCATGCAAAGGACCAAAGGACAAGCTATCAGAAATTACAGGGGCTGGTAGAATTTGAGGATGTAGATTTCGGCTATAATGATGAGAAAATGGTCTTAAAAAACATCAATCTTTTGGCTCACGCAGGAGAAAAAATTGCTTTTGTAGGCTCTACCGGTGCAGGAAAAACAACAATTACAAACCTTATTAATCGTTTTTATGACATACAAAAGGGGAAAATAAGGTACGACGGAATCAACATTGAAAAAATAAAAAAAGAAGATTTACGGAAATCTTTGGGAATTGTTTTGCAGGATACACACTTATTTACAGCAAGTGTGATGGAAAATATTCGTTACGGGCGCTTGGATGCCAGCGATGAAGAGGTTTATAGTGCTGCAAAACTGGCCAATGCAGACACCTTTATTAAGCATTTGCCGGATGGCTACCATACCTTACTAACAGGAGACGGAGCCAATTTAAGTCAGGGACAAAGACAGCTTTTAGCAATAGCAAGAGCGGCAATTGCAGACCCTCCGGTTTTGATTTTGGATGAGGCTACTTCCTCTATTGATACCAGAACGGAAAAAATAGTACAGGATGGAATGGACAAGCTAATGGAGGGAAGAACTACCTTTGTCATTGCCCACAGACTTTCCACTATAAAGAATAGTGATTGCATTATGGTATTGGAGAATGGAGAAATTGTAGAAAGAGGAAATCATAAAGAGCTAATGGAAAAGAAAGCTCGTTACTATGAGCTTTACACAGGAAATGGGATTTCCATTTCCTAGTGTGAGGAGTCTATCCATGATAACCTTTATCTGGAGATAAGGCGATATTCTTTTGGGGTAATGCCCAGTGTTTTTTTGAAGGCCTCTATCATAGCACCGGTGTGTTTGTAGCCTACCAAGGCGGAGATTTGAGCAATGCAAAGCTCGGTCTCGGAGAGCAAGCGCTTGGCTTCTCGGATTCTGACCTCCATCCTGTATTGGCTGATAGAACAGTTGTGGATATGTTTAAAGGTGTATTTTAATTTTGCCGTACTCATGCAGCAAAGAGAAGAAAGCTCTTGTAAGGATAAGTTTTTTGATAAATTTTTTTCTATATAGACGCATAGTTTTTCTATGGCTTTTTTATCATCTTCTTTTATGAAGGACTTTTTCTCATTTTTCATGATTTCAAAGGCTTTTTTGATAATTAATGAAAAAATTTCAGTAAATTTACTTTCCAAAAATAAGGCGCCGGCAATGTCGTTGCTTCTGTGGTGCTCTAATTGTAAAAATATGGATGTCAATTCCGGAAAATAGCGCATCTCATGAATGGTATTCATAATCGCATGAAAATTTAAATCCTCATAAGGAAAACGCTGCTTAATATAGACATCATAGTATTGCGGTAGAATGATGATGAAAATCCCTCGAATATGGGTGCCTTTTGGTGTAAAAATTGTGTTTTCTTTTTTATCAATAGAGGAATAAATAGAGTTAGAAAGAAGGTTTCTTGTTTGGAAGCCTTCTTTTTTTGTGGCGGATATTTGCCGGTAGTAGCCTATAAAAATAAAGCCGTCATAGGAAAGGGATACTCTACTGTCTTCTTTTAAATCATAATCTAACATGACGATGGCACCATATTCTTGAATCTTGTGGACACGACAAGTCCCATTTCCTTGCCTAGTATCCATGCTATAAGAGCTTATA
>DATCYL010000126.1:0-7790 GCA_036570305.1 Lachnospiraceae bacterium | reverse complement strand
GTCTTTATTTTTGCCAATTGCTCATCGCTAAGTCCCACCATAGGTGATAAAAGTACCGATGCCAAAGGAATATCCTGTAAGGGATTATCACAAATATGAAGATAATTTAATACTGTCACCACCTCCGGGGCAGAAAAATATCCCTCTTTAGACGTAGAAAAGGCAGGAATATTCATTCCTTTTAAGACTTTTACAAAGGTATCCGACCAACCGGATAAAGTTCTTAAAAGAATTACACAATCACTGTATTTTACCTTTCGATAGCTATTTAGCTTATTATCAAAAATCTCCTCCTTACCCACAAGATCTCTTATTTTCTGACCCAACATTCTCGCCTCTAATTCTCTGTAAGCACCTGAGGAGGTTTCTTCTAAAATCCCCTCATCATCACTTAAAAGACAAAGCACCTCCACCTTTTTTTCAAATTCTCGATCCGGCTTATGCAATCCTCCATAATTTAGCTTTGCCGCCTCATCATATTCCACGCTACCGAGAGATTTTTTCATGATTTTGGAAAATATGTAATTTGAAAAATCCAACACGGATTGCCTACTTCTAAAGTTTTTATGAAGATCCACTCTTTGACAAGGACTATCCTCCAGTGTATAAGTCTCCAACTTTTCCATAAACAACTCCGGTCTTGCCAATCGAAATCTATAGATACTTTGCTTTACATCCCCCACCATAAAGATATTTTGCTTTTCTAAAATCGCCTTGGAAGAATAGGTCAAAATCATTTCCTGTACCAGGTTACTGTCCTGGTATTCGTCAATCATAATTTCCTCGTAGGTATTTGCCAAATCAAAGGCAGGAGGTTGAATCTGATACTTATTCTCCTCTAGCGGCTTTACCAAAATATCTAAGGCATAATGCTCAATATCAGAAAAATCACAAATATTTTTCTTCTTTTTCGCCTCTTTGAAAAGTTCCCAAAATCGTAAAGTTAATTCCACTAAAGTCCCAATATTTTGTTTAGAAGCTTCCAATTGATCACTTACTATGTCCTCAGGAATCATAAAATAATCTTCCTGCAAACTCTTAAGCATTTCCTTTAGCTGGGTAAGCCTCTCTTTTGCACACTCTTTTAAACTCTCATTAACCTCGGGATCCTTTTTAGGCGAAAGACGCGGGTACTTAAATTCCGACAAAAGCAAAAAAACTTCTCTATAACTGCTAAGCTCTTCAAACTTTTCAAAAAAACTCTTGTAGTTATCCAGCATAGCCTGGTACATATAGGGTCCCCCCGGCTCAAGCACCATCGCTTCTATCTGCTGTAAAAGTTCTTTCCCCTCTTTTACAGCCAACTCTTTTTCTGCCCAAATCAAATTTATCCAATTACTTTTATTTTTAAAATCAAGCGATTTTTCCTCATAATTTCTCTCACATTCCATTAACCACTTTTTAGGATAAGGGGCACTGGTAGAAAATTGATATAATTCTAAAATCAATTCTTCCAGTATAGTATCTGCTTTCCCTGTTGCATAAGACTCTACGAAGTCCACAAACTCCTCTGCATTTTTTTCATGGGCTTCCTCAATCACTTTTTCCACCACTTCCTGCCGAAGCAGTTTTAGTTCTCCCTCATCAGCAATTCTAAAGCCGGGATCAATTCCTATGGTATGAAAGTAATTTCTTACCAAATAGCTACAATACCCATCAATCGTATTAATCTGCGCATTGCCAAGTAAAGCTACCTGCCTTTGTAAATGCTCATTTTCCGGCTCTTTATCCAAAAGCTCATAAAGAGCCTTCCCTATACGCTCTTTCATTTCCCCGGCTGCTGCTCTGGTAAAGGTAACAATTAAAAGTCTGTCAATATCTATAGGCTTTTTCTTATCTGTAAGCATAGACAAAATCCGCTCTACCAAAACAGCCGTTTTGCCGGAACCGGCAGCTGCACTTACCAACATATTTCGATTTCTAAGTTCTATGACTTTTCTCTGGTCTTTAGTCCATTTTACACTCACTCGCTCACCTCTCCCATAATTTTCTCCTCTACCTCAGCCTTATCCAATTTTCTTAAACTTCTATGACTATAACCGGATATTCTCTCATCATAAGCACACACACCTCTATAAGGACAGTAGGTACAGGCATCCTTACTTCCCATCTTATAGGGATTTGTAGAAACGTTTCCTGATACCATATCCTTTCCCAAAGATTTCATCTTCTTCTCCAAATAGGAAGTCATTGACAAAAATTCGTCACGTGATACAACATTTGATGACTTGCTGTATTCTCCACTTTTTCCGAAAGAAACAGGGATAATGTCCGAGATTTTTTCTCCTTCTTTTAAATTTTTATCCAAAGCATAGACAATATCTTTATCTTCATTTACCAATCCATCCAAACGCAATTCTTTTAAAATTCTTTTTTTCAAGTCCTCTTCCGCTTCCTTGTCCACATAGTCTACCAAAGGGTCTCCAATCCTATAATAAAAAACTCCTGCGGGTGTTATATAACGATGGGGATAGTCTTTTTTCTTTATCTCCATAGCCGCATACAGATACAGCATCAACTGTAATTGAAGACCATAGTAGAACAAGCCCGCATCAAATCTGGTGGATCCGGTCTTATAGTCCATAACCTTAACTAAAATCTCATCTTCTCTTTCTAACAAATCCAATCTGTCAATCCTGCCATGTAAATTCATGGTTTGTTCTTTATTTAATTTCAGTTTTAAGGAAGTCAGTTGATGAGAAGAAAAGTCAAGTTCAAAGTCCGAGGGAAGAAAATCACCTCTTTTGGTCTGCTCCTGTAAAGCCCATACGGTTCGTTTTAAAATCCTCTTTACCCTCTCAATCACATACTCATTTCTCTTGCTGCTGTGCAAAATTGTATTCCCATAGTCATGAATGGTCTCCTCAATACTTTTTACAATCATCTCTTCCCGCTTAGTCTCACTTAAGCTATGCCATGTTTCTCCTGTCCCTTTTAACATCTTGGCGAAATATTCCAGAGCACTATGGGCAATCGTCCCTAAATCTACCGCCTTTAATTCATAGTGCACACGCTCCTTAAGCTTTAATCCATACTTTAAAAAATGAGCATAGGCACATGCAGCATATTGTTCCAAGCGCGTTGCACTACTATAAATTTTATTGCCATAAATTGCCTTTGCCACAGCCTCTCCTATTTTATCATGGGGATTTTCATAAAAAGCCGCCTCCAAAACTTTCCCTAATTTTTCTTGATAATCCGCTTTTTCTTTATACCAACGATAAACTTCTTGATAGGCAGGATTTTCCATGTTTTTCGATAACTCCCTAAGCCCCCCTAACCAATGCCAAAACAAGGACTTCTCATCTTCCATAAATTCCGGCAGTTTCCACTCCTCTTCTTTCTCATTACCTGCATAGTTGTGAAGAGAAAGCCTGGGAAACATTCTTTTTAAAATACCTATCAAATAGGCTTCTTTTAGGCTCTCCCCCTTGGCATTTTGCAAAGAAAAGGAAATATTTAGTTCTCTGCTTGCCTTGGTAAGTGCCAAATATAGATAAAATCTCTGAATATAGACATTTTCTCTGAGTGTGGGAGCCAATTTTGCCGACTTATCCTTTAAAAGTTCCCTTTCCATATCCGACAACATTTGACTGGAAGCTGTATTTTTAGGCACCAGCCCTTCATTGACACCAACAAAAAACAAAACCTTAATATCTTTTAGTCGGGTTCTTTCCATATCTCCAAATACCACCTGATCCGAGCTTGGAGGGATGATTCCTACCTTGCACTCTAAAAGTCCCGCTTCCAAAATCGCCCTATAATCGCTGACGGACACGTTTTCCTGCCCCAAAACTTCCACCATCTTTTCAAAAAGCTCCATCACCATACCATAAATCTGATGGTATTCTTTTTCTAAAACGGCATTCCCCTTTTCTTTAAACTGCTTTTCTTTTTCATATAATTTTTCTGCTGCCTTTTGTCTGACTACGAATCTATATAAAGCCTTGGTCTTCTCTGTCACATTACTATCTTTTTTACGAAAATCTTTGGTAAGCTCATCCACTTCCCCCATGAACTTTTGTCTAATTTCTTCTATTTCTTCCACAGAAACCGTCATGGATTTTCCATAGCTTCTAACGAATCTCTCACTCCATCTTTTATATCCTCGAATTCCTAACGCCAAGGCATAATTTTCCAGTTTGTAGACTTCCTCTTTTTCAAGATGACTAAGACCGCTTCTAAGGTAATCAAAAACACTGTCATAGCTGTAATTATTCTCCAATATAGCCAAAACACCGCGGATGCCCTCCACAAAAGGATTCATCTTAATCACATGCTTTTCGTCAATAAAACAGGGAATATCCGCCTCTAAAAATGCCTCTTTGGCACTCTCACTATAACTTTCCATATCCCCGGTAATTACTGCAAAATCCCGAAAGCGGTAGCCTTTTTTGCGAACCATATTCCTGATTTTTGCTGCTACCAAAGACATCTCTTCCTCAGGATTTTTTGCACAAAAAAGGCTGATTTCCTCTCCGGTTCCCCGGTAATGTCCGCCACCATAACGAAAGATATTTTTTTCCAAAAACAAAAGTTGGGGAGCTTTAGAAAAACGACTCTTTGGTCCATGCTCTATTCTGATGGCATCCTCTACGAGAATTTTTCTCTCTCTTGCCATCCTTAAAAGACTATCAATCATATCCCAACTCATAGAAAAAAGATGCTCTCCTTGTTTTTTAGAAAAAAGTGAGAAACTTTCTTGTATGGTTACAGAAACATATACTTTTTGCGTGTAAAGCAAAAGCTCTTCCAGCACCCGATTTTGTACCGGTGTAAAACCGGTAAAGCCGTCAAAAGCTAAAATAGCCCCTTTCAGCAAAGGCGAGCTTTTAATTTTATTCGCCAATACGCTTAAGACTTCTTCTGTCGTTATATAACGCTCTTTTAAATATTCAAAAAAGGCTTTATAAACTTTTTCTATATCTTTTAATTTTTCATATAGAGAACTTTTTTCCTTTGACTTTTCTAAGAGTATCTGTAATTTCTCATCATCAATGCCATACTGCATAAACTCCGAAATCAAAGACTTCATCTGAGCTATATATCCTGCTTTTTTTAAGTGTCCCCCCAAAACCTTTAATTGGTCTTTATTTTCCTGAGCAATCTTTTGCAGAACTAGACTCTTTCCCGTCTCTTCCAACAAAACACCCTGATAGCCGCCCTGTTCTTGAAAAATACGAAATGCCAACCTCTCAAAGCTTAAAACATCAATATTTAATATTCCCCCATCCGGATGCATGGATACCAACTGTTTTTGTGTCTGCATAGTAAACTGCTCCGGTACAATTACAAAATAGGATTTTTCTTTATGTTCCCTTGCCTCTTTTATAATCATCTCGCATAATCTATGGGATTTTCCGCTTCCGGCACTTCCCAAAATTAACTGTAATGACATTTTTTCTCCTTTCTCACCCTCTATTTCTCCTTTACCAATATAGTGAAAAGTGCCACCTATTCAAGACTTGAACCGTGACACTTTCCCTTAAGGCACCAAGGTACCCTAGCTATTCTTCTATTTTATCTAATTCTTCTCTCCAAATGCGAACACAAGCATCACTAGGCATACGAAGATCTCCTCTTGGTGATACCGCCACACTTCCCACCTTTGGTCCGTCAGGAAGGCAGGAGCGCTTAAACTGTTGCGAGAAATATCTCCAATAAAAGGTTTTTAACCATTTTAAAATCACTGATTTTTCATAAGTATCAGCAAAAGCGTAAGACGCCAAACGATAAATTTTTCTCGGAGAAAAGCCGAACCTCTGCATATAGTATAAAAAGAAATCATGCAATTCATAAGGCCCTACCAAATCTTCTGTCTTTTGAGCAATTTCTCCGTCTTTAGGAGGTAAAAGCTCAGGGCTTACCGGTGTATCTAAAATATCTATCAGAATCTCTTTTAAACTTTCCTCTCCACATTCCTCTGCATAGAATCTGACCAGGTGACGAATCAAAGTCTTAGGAATAGAAGCATTAACAGCATACATTGACATATGATCTCCATTGTAAGTCGCCCAGCCAAGTGCCAATTCAGATAAATCTCCGGTTCCTATTACTAAACCGTTCACTTTATTCGACAAGTCCATTAATACCTGAGTCCGCTCTCTTGCCTGAGCATTTTCATAGGTTACATCATGTATATTCTCATCATGCCCAATATCTCTAAAATGCAAAAGAACTGCCTCTTTAATGTCTACCTCCTTTAGACTAGCCCCCAATTGTCGTGTCAGACTACAAGCATTTTGATAAGTTCTGTCAGTTGTTCCAAAACATGGCATAGTAACAGATAGGATATTTTTTCTATCCAGTCCCAAAAGATCAAAAGCCTTAGCCGTCACCAAAAGAGCCAAGGTAGAGTCCAAACCGCCCGAAATTCCAACTACTACCGACTGACAATTGGTATGCTCCAAACGCTTCTTTAGTCCCATAGCCTGTATCATCAAAATTTCTTCGCAACGATTTTTCCTGTCACTTTCCAGAGCCGGCACAAAGGGCTGCATAGAAAAGTTTCTTGTTAAACTTGTAGTTTCTAAGGACAAATCAAAGCTATGGCGCACATACCCTTCATCATGCAAAGTCTGATAAGTCGTATTTTTTCTTCTCTCTGCATCCAGACGAAAAACATCAATTTCGCTATAGATAATCTCATTCTGAAACTTTTTAGCTTCCGCCAGAATACCTCCATTCTCACTAATGAGATTTTGTCCTCCAAAGACCATGTCGGTAGTCGATTCCCCATCGGAAGCTGTTGCATATACATAAGCACAAATCAGAGACGCCGACTGCATAGCTACCAGATTTCTTCTATAATCGCTCTTACCTGTCACTTCATCACTGGCCGATAAATTTGCCATCAAACTTGCCCCATTTAGACAATGATAGACAGACGGAGATAAAGGTGCCCACAAATCTTCGCAAATTTCCGCTCCCACAACCAACTTTGGTAGACTTTTGCAGACAAATAACTGTTTTATTCCAAAGCTTACCTTTTTATCTCTAACCCAAATCTCTCTAATTTCTTCCTCACCGGCAACAAAATGGCGTGCCTCATAAAATTCCCCATAGTTTGGTAAATATTTTTTTGGAATCAACCCTAAAATTTCGCCCTTATACAGGGCTGCCGCTACATTATAAAGATTTCCATTATCTTGCCAGGGAAGTCCCACAAACAAAAGGGCATCCACATTCCTTGTCTCATCCGCCAAAACAAATAACTGCTCTCTTGCTGCATCTAAAAGAATATCTTGCCAAAAAAGGTCACTGCAAGTATATCCGGTAATTGCCAGTTCCGGAAACACCATGATTTTCGCCCCATGCTTTTCCATCTTTCGAACGGACTTTACAATCTCTTCTCTATTATATAGGCAGTCTGCCACCCTTAGTTTAGGGCTTGCCGCCGCTACTTTTACAAAACCCTCTCTCATGGTCCCTCCACTTATCTTGCCAACTCTAATATTTCTCCCAGTTCTTCTACACTAAAATGATAATCTGAGTTGCAGAAGTGACACTTTAATTCAATTTCTTCTCCCTCATCTATCAAATTTTGAATCTCTTTTTTCCCTATAGTCATAAGAACCTTTGCCACCCTGTCTTTGTCACAGTTGCAATAAAATTTGCAGGGCATAGTATCTAAAACTTCAAAGTCTAAGCCGGACAGAATCTCTTCCAGCATTTTTTCGGGACTGTATCCCTTGTCAAGGTAGGTTGTTACCGTGGACATACTTGCTATATTTTCTTCCAGTTTTGCAATGGTCTCTTCCACAGCATCAGGCATTAACTGTATAATAAAA
>DATCYL010000125.1:0-9818 GCA_036570305.1 Lachnospiraceae bacterium | reverse complement strand
AGAACCTTAAATTCCCGTTTATTGGGAAGTCGCAGAGAACGAAAAATCGGAAGTTTGTGGAGGAGTTGTATGAGAATTGAGCATATTGCAATGTATGTAAACAATCTTGAAACAGCTAGGGATTTCTTCGTTAAATATCTTGGTGGGCATTCAAATGACGGATATTATAATGAACAAACAGGCTTTCGCTCCTATTTTATATCCTTTGACGATGGGGCAAGGCTGGAAATAATGAATAAACCTGGCATGCAGGATATTGAAAAGTTAATATTAAGAACAGGGTATATTCATGTGGCTTTCTCGGTTGGCAGTAAGGAGAAGGTGGACAGACTGACAGAACTACTGAAATCAGATGGATATGAAGTGGTTAGCGGTCCAAGAACAACAGGAGACGGTTATTATGAAAGCTGTATCGTGGGAATTGAAGGTAATCAAATAGAAATTACTGTTTGAAAAATTTCAGTTTGTTGAATTAAAAATGAAATAAAGTTTCAGTAATCATAGAGTGTATGGATTCAATTCCATATGCTCTTTTTCTTTACCTAATTTCAGGAAAAATGCAAAAATCTAATGTTACGAGTTTCTTACGAGTTGCATTAAAAAAACACGCAAGAAAACTCGTAAGAAAAAAAGTAAAAAAATTTGCTTTTGACCACTGTAAAACAGGCGCTGAGCGTTTCGTTATATGAAGGGATATTTTTTCTTTCATATTTCAAAGAAAAGAAGATAAAGAAATGTCAGAAAAAAGATGTTATACAGTTCAAGAGTTACAGGAAATCTTAGGAGTCAGCAGACCTACTATTTATAACCTTTTAAAGAAAAAGGAATTCCGGTGGATCCAGTTGGATGGCGGAAAGTATCGCATCTCTAAAAAGAGTTTCGATGACTGGCTCGATAACTTGGAACAGTAAAAAACAGGGTGTTGATCAGGCAGATTTTGTCTGCAATCGACATCCTAAATTTTTATCTGGATTTGAGATATGATATAAGAAAAATACTAACACTAAAAAAGACAGGAAGTGAAGAATAAATGGCAACAACAATTATGAAACAAAAAGAAGTTCCGGAAATGGACGATGTTGAAGAAATCATTTCGAAGATTTCAGAAGAAAGTCCTTACAAGCGGCGTCCAACACAAAAAAGAACCTGGATGACCGTGCCGGAAATGGGAAAGCTGCTGGGATTAAAAAAGACAGATCGATATTGGCTGGTACATAAAAATGTTTTTGAATCTAAAGAGATTGCTGGAAAGATACGAATCAATATTGCCAGCTTTGAAAAATGGTATGCCAATCAGATTAAATACCATAAAGTTACCGGAGAAGAACCAGGGAAAGAATTGAAATCCTGGTCCTATTCCGTTAAGGAAGTCGCGGATCTGTTGGGTGTTGATGATTATCTTGTTTATGAATTACTCAAGAAGAATCAAATGGAAGCTGTTATTGTCGATTATTGGAAACGTATACCAAAAGAATCTTTTCAGAACTGGTATAAAAGTCAGTCCCGGTATCGGACAAAGGAAGACAGAGAAAAAGACGCTCTTTTGGAAAATGCAACTATTACGATGCCTGAGATGGCACAGCTGCTTGGAACAACCAGAAGTTCAGTATATACAATTCTTGATAATCCGAAGTATAGTCATTTTTTTGAATTCATTGTGATTGCAGAAAAGAAAAGGATCACAAAAGAGAGTTTTCAAAAATTCCTGGAAGGTCAGGATCGGTATAAGCTGGACCCATCGAATGATTATGAAGAACTTGCACAGGAACAGAATATTGTCCTGGCTAATTTCTGGCGGAAGAAATTATCACAGACCGGAATACGAGGAAGCAATGGAAATATAAAGTATCTTACTTTTGATGAAGCTTCCTATCTGGCAAAGGTCAGCAGAAGCATGATTAACAAGTGGGTGGATAAAGGAAAGTTCACAGTAATAAAAGTTGGCAGTCGAGTTAGGATCCGTCGGGATGAATTTGAGGACTGGATGGAGCAAAGAGATTTGGAAAGGAGTATGCAATAATATGGCATCTATAAGAGAACGAAACGGAAAATTTAATGTAATCTATTCTTATACGAATGAAAAAGGTGAGAGGAAACAGAAATGGGAAACCTATGAAACGAAAGCCGAAGCAAAGAGAAGAAAAAAAGAAATTGAATATAAAAAAGAGATGGGATCATTTGTCGTTCGTAAATGCAAAACACTGGATGAGCTTATTACAGAGTATGTTGCACTGTATGGAAAAGAAAACTGGGCGCTTTCTACATATGAAGGAAATGTCTCTCTTATCAACAACTATATTCTTCCGATCATTGGTGATACGAAACTCTCAGAGATCAATACCAGATTTATCGAAAGATATTATCAGAGTCTTTTGAAGAGGCGTGCCGTTATCAATCCATTAAATAAAACCAGTCGAAATGAATTTGTATCGTCCAGTACGGTCAGGGATGTTAATAAGCTGCTCAGGAACTGTTTTGAACAGGCAGTGAAATGGGAATTGATGGAGAAGAATCCCTGTACTCATGCGACTGTACCAAAACATAAATCCCAAAAAAGAGATATCTGGACAGCGGATACATTGATGTATGCGCTCAGTGTCTGTGAAGATGAACGATTAAAGCTCGCAATTAATCTATCTTTCTCATGTTCCCTGCGACTTGGTGAGCTGCTTGGTCTTACCTGGGATTGTGTAGATATTTCTCCTGAGGCAATTGAAGAAAACCGAGCATATGTCTTCATCAACAAAGAATCACAGCGTATAAGAAAAGAATCTTTAAATGCATTGGATGGAAAAGATGTGTTGTTGGTATTCCCAACAAATCACAAGAAGAATTCTACAGTCCGTATTCTGAAAACACCGAAGACAGAAAGCAGTGTACGTAAGATATTCTTACCAAAGAGTGTCGCTAATATGTTGGTAGACTGGAAAGTTGAGCAAGATGAAATGAAAGAAATTCTTGGTGATGAATATATGGACTATAACCTGGTTATGGCAAGTACCTTTGGTCTTCCTCTCGGAGATGGAGCAATCCGTGGTCCTTTAAAAAAACTGATCGAGGACTATAATCTCCCACCGGTTGTATTTCACAGTTTTCGTCATAGCAGCGTTACTTATAAGCTGAAATTGAATGGTGGAGACATCAAAGCGGTACAGGGTGATTCCGGTCATGCTCAGGTCAATATGGTTACGGATGTGTACTCTCATATTCTGGATGATGACAGAAGGAAAAATGCAGAGCTTTTTGAAGAAGCATTTTATGAGAAAAAGAATCTGGATCCACAGATGCATGTACAGCAGGAAAATAATAATGTACCTGTTGCTGATGAAGTCGATCCGGAACTTCTGGCAAAAGTATTGGCAAATCCAGAGATGCGGGCATTGCTCAATTCACTGGCGAAGACGATGAAGTAATTAGTCTATCTCCATCATATCTATTGGAATCTCCATCATTTGATGATGGAATGATGGAGATTCAGTTACAAAAAAAGGTTACAGATATTTTTACTGAATAAAATTTGCCAGTCAAAAACGCATGGACAAACCGTCTCGTATGCGTTATATTATTTATAGACAAGAAAATATCTTGTGCTTTCGATAGGAAGTTTAATTGAATACTGTTTACCATGATTGAACGTACGAAGCGTGGTGGTCATATAACAGATGTCGATGGTAATATCAAGGCATTCCCCAATTATTAGCTGGAGCAAACAATCAGCTAACTTTCAGAGCTTTACAGAGCTTGACAGAGGGGGTATTCAGAATAACTCAAATTGAATCGGAAACAGTTTTTAATAGTGTCCCCTATGGGTTTAACTTACCTCAGATTGACAGAGAGTGACAATAGGTTGGAGCTCTCCTAAGCGCTAGTTGTGAGTTCGATTCTCGCAGGGAACGTTTTAGCAAATTAAAGTGGAAATGGGTAGCAAAATATGCTGATCATTTCCACTTTTTATTTTATGTAAAAGCCTGGGACAAATAAAATTTCAGTTTTTTATCAAGTGTTGAGTAAATAAAATTTTAAATTAGTTATAGAAGATATAAAAAAGACCTGACAAATAGTTGATGGTTGAAGGAGCCTACCTTGTGTTGTAGTAGCTAGATTTTTGTTTTATGGATTTTAAAATTTGTGGCATTATTAAGGGTAATATAAAAATAAAAAAATTTGAAAAAATAGGGATATTTTAAAACTGTATTCGTCTAATTTATGTAAATAAAAAAGCCGGCTGGTATGAAAGGTGGTAATGAATTGACTAAGGATGAACTGGGGCAGTTGATTCTTTCTTCAGAACGACAATTATATGCAACTGCAAAAACAATTTTGGCAGATGATCAGGATTGTGCGGATGCAATACAAGAATCAATTGTGAAAGCATTTTCAAAAATACATACATTAAAAAAAGATTGTTTTGCAAAAACATGGCTGATACGAATTTTAATTAACGAGTGCTATAACATTACACGGCAAAAAGGCATGAGTGAACAGTTTGATGAAAATTATGCTGAAAGATTAATCCGACAGAAGGAAGATCATGATTACAGTGAACTCTATAAGGCAGTAAATGACCTTAAGGAAGAACTGAAAATACCTGTGATTTTGTACTATATGGAAGAGTTTAGCGTAAAAGAAGTTGCACAGATTTTAGATATTACAGAAGGTGCCGTACAAAAGCGTTTAGCAAGGGCAAGAGCAAAATTAAAAAGAGTTGTTCAATTAGAGGAGATTTTTGCATGAAATTAGAAGAATTAAAAAATGATTTACCGGAAACCCCGAATTTTATTCACAATATTATTAAGGAAGAAGTTGCAAGACAGACAAAGAGAACTAATGTGATCCCGATAAAGAATAAAAATAAATGGAATATAGGTCGTGTTGTAGCTGCGGTAATTGCGTGTATAGTTGTAACTTCTTCTGTTGTATATGCCGGAACAAAACTCTACCATATGTATTTGGAAAAGAAGGGTACATATAGTGTAACAACTAACATACAGGTAAATGAAGGTGGAACTGGTTTAAATCTTCCAAAACAGATTCATGATATTTCAATCACATCTACTTATATTCCGGATGGAATGGAATGGATAGAGGAAGGTGATAAGCTTTGCTATGTAAATACACCATACAAGGGAGGTATTTCTATTTCAACAGTACTAATGGATAAAGCAGATTTAAGTGAGGCATTACTGGATAAAAATGTGGTAGAGAGTGAAGAATATACCTTCGGAGATTATGATGGTGTATACTTGCAGTATCATGATTTAAAGAAGGATAAGTCTTTTAACCAGATAATTTATCTTCTTTGTCCACAAGAATATAGGGTGTTAACAATCTATATTGGAGATGATGTGACTAGGGAAGATGCATATAAGTTTGCAGAGGGTATTGTTATTACTAAAAACGATAAAATGATAGATACAGATAGATTATCTACTTGGAGTGATATCGCAAATCCAGAAATAATGACAGAGTATAATCCTATAACAAAAGCAAAAGTGCCAATTCATGAAATCGGAGATGTCTTTGAATTAGGTAGTGGATATGCAGATGATAATTTTGTTGATCCGGGAAGTATCGAGGTCTGCGTTAATTCAGTTCAAATTGCAGATGACTTACAACTTTTAGAGAATGAAAAAATTCCCAGTGAATGGAAAAATGCAGTAGATGAAAATGGAAAATTAGTATCTAATCACTTGTCTTATATAAAATCTGGTGATGGTGTTGAATCACTCGATAATGTGGTTGATGAGAAGGATGTAAATCAAAAATTAGTTTATGTAACGGTAACATATAGAAATACAACAGACAAGCAACTTAATCATTTTCTGTATATTGGAACATTGATGACAGTAGCTAAGCAGAATGATGGGACATATAAGGTATATGTAGATGGAGAAACACCAGGAGACGGCTATGACAGATATATTGGAGATAGCGTAGCAAGAATAGGTGAAATGGAATATTCTAATGTTTGGGAAGATTATGGAGATGGAGGAAATTATATTTCTTTAGAAGCAGGTGAAAGTATTAAAATCAATATGGCATGGATTGTAAATGAGCAGGACATCAAGAACTTGTACTTGAATCTGAACAGTGAGGGAGGTGCATATACGTTTGATGATACAACAATAGAACGTGGGATTGTTTATATTGGAAAGTAAAATAATACAGGATTTGACCTAGATTCCCAATTTAAAAATTGGTTAATCTGAGTCACTGCCAATCAATATAAAATAATTTTCCGTTTTCTATGGAGTAAAATGGAGGATATTGCAAGATGGCAACACTGAGCTATATAACAGGTGTAACAAAATAAATACGTAAGCAAATTAATAAAAGTTTTGGAGATGGTGTAGCTATTACAATCAAAGAAAGAGATTAGTAATATAATGTGATAATCAAAGAAAAAAGTTAATGCCAGGTTTTTACCTGGCATTGTTGTTACTTATGAGCTTTGTTATATAGCTCTTGAATTTTTTTTGGAAGTTTGTCTGGGAGCATAGTATTAATGACATCTTCATTACCATCAGCGATAGCTTTATCATAGTACCAGCATTTAAACTCAAGCATAGCTAAAGTTTTTTCAAGATTTTTAATTTCAGCAATTACAGCCTCTTTTCTGCTTTCGAATAATTGCTTTCTGTTAGGATAGCTTGAAGCTCCTTCGGCAACCCATTTGAAAAATTGCTTAATATCTTTTATTTCGAGACCGGATTTTTTTAGACATTCGATGACGTGGATTGCTTCAATTTCGGAATTACTGAAATAGCGGATGTTTCCTTTTCTTTCTATATTAGGGAAAAAGCCTTCTTTATCATAATATCTTAGTGTGGAAATCGGGAGATTAAATCTTTTAGAAATTTGACCGATTGTGTACATAAAATTACCTCCTAAAAAGTAGTTGACCTAAAGTTAGGTTTAGGTTGTATTGTAATTATATCATAAAAGATAGATTATGTTTTTTCAAGATTATTTTATTTATGGAGGTATGAAATGTTGAATACAGAAAAAATTAATTTAGTAACAGAATGGGATAAAACGTTCCCTAAGAGTGATAAAGTAGATCACAAGAAGGTTACTTTTAAAAACCGATACGGTATTACACTTGCTGCAGATATGTATATTCCAAAGGATATAACCAGAAAACTTCCTGCAATTGCGGTATGTGGACCATTTGGGGCAGTAAAAGAACAGTGTTCCGGCTTATATGCACAAATTATGGCAGAGAGGGGATATCTTACAATTGCATTTGATCCGTCTTTTACAGGTGAGAGTGGTGGATATCCAAGATACATGGCATCACCAGATATTAACACTGAAGATTTTATGGCAGCTGTAGATTTCTTATCAGTGCAGGATAATATCGATGCAGAAAGAATAGGAATTATCGGCATCTGTGGTTGGGGAGGTATGGCTCTTAACACAGCTGCCCTTGATACGAGAATCAAGGCAACAATCGTTTCTACTATGTATGATATGACCAGAGTAAATGCCAACGGATATTTTGATTCAGAAGATTCAGAAGAGCAGCGTTATGAGAAGAAAAAAGTATTAAATACACTTAGAACTGAGGAATATAAAAAAGGTGAATATTCACGTGCAGGTGGATGTTTACCACGCCCGGTCCCGGAGGACTCACCTTTCTTTGTCAAAGATTATAGTGAATATTATAAGGGAAGAGGTTATCATGCAAGAAGTCTTAACTCAAATGATGGATGGAATGTACTTGGTTGCCAGTCTTTTATGAATCAGCCTATTCTTAAATATAGCAATGAGATTAGAAGTGGGGTGCTTATTATGCATGGAGATAAAGCACATAGTTACTACTTTGGAAAAGAAGCCTATGAAGCTATGATTAAGGATAACAAATATATTGAGAATAAAGAACTTCTTACAATTCCGGGTGCGGTCCATACAGATCTTTATGATAACCTGGATGTAATTCCATTTGATAAGATGCAGAAATTTTTTGAGGAAAATGGAGTAAATTGACTATGACAGTAAAAGAGTATATAAAAGAGTATATAAAAGAGATGGAGCCGGGACATATAGTAGAAGGTGGTAGCAAAGCACATCAGATAATGCATGAAATGTCACAGGAAGCACTAAAGATTACCATGGAATTAAATAATAAATATCATACTCATAAAGAAATGATTCAGCTTATGTCAGAACTTACCGGAAAAGAAGTGGATGAAAGTTTAAGTATGTTTCCACCTTTTTATACAGATTGTGGAAAAAATATTCACCTTGGAAAAAATGTATTTATTAATGCAGGGTGCAAGTTTCAAGATCAAGGTGGTATTTATATAGATGATGGAACCATGATTGGACATAATGCAGTGTTGGCAACAATTAATCATATGGAAGACCCGTCTCTTAGAGCAGGAATGATTTTTCAACCAATTCATATTGGAAAGAATGTTTGGTTAGGAGCTAATGTTACAATTCTTCCCGGTGTGACTATTGGAGATGGTGCAATCGTTGCAGCCGGAGCTGTTGTTACAAAAGATGTTCCATCAAACATGCTTGTAGCCGGAGTTCCTGCCAAAGTAATTCGTAAAGTAAAAAAGGAGAAAGAAGGAGAACTATAATGGCGATAACTGTAAATATTTATTATAAAGGAAGTGGATCGGCAGCAAAACAATTTGCAAAGGAGATGTTGGAAAGTGGAATTGTAGATGCAATTAAAAAAGAAGAGGGAAATCTTCGTTATGATTATTTTTTTCCATTAGATGATGAAGAAACAGTATTATTAATTGACAGCTGGGAGGATCAGGAAGCAATTAATATCCATCATGCATCTCCAATGATGAAAACAATTATAGAATTAAGGGAGAAGTATAATCTTCATATGGAAGTTGAGCGTTATATATCAGATAATGGGATACCAGATGCTGATAAAAAATATATAAAACAATAGGTGGTATGTGAAATGAATCACTATTCATATTTTATGCGGAAAATATAATTTTAGAAGTAAGAGAAAAGTAAAAAAATCCGATTACAAGATAGAAATATTAGTCGTTAGAATAGAAATAGTAAAAGATAGGATGTCATTTAATATATTAGAAGACATTAGACAGTGAAGAAAATTTATTTGACTAGAGAAAACCCTTGAGAAACATATATAATGGTTTTTCAAGGGTTTTTTGATTTGTCGAATAAATAAGATGTTCTTTTTATAATAAAATGTACAGGGTTAGATAATTATTAAAAAATAAAATATTTAGTTATGCAAAGATTTAGGAACAAGTAGCTAGAAAGCTTAGCTTCTTAGCTTTGAAAGAGGTTCGGATTGAAATAATTATCTATATATAGTAGAATAAAAATTGCATTATATTTTCGAATACTTGAGGGGAAGGAGATAGAAATGTCATTAAATAATAATCAGGTCAATTTTTTTTCAGAAATGTCAGAATATCAAATAACAGCTAGAGAATTTTTTAGTGAGTCTTTATTAGAGTTATTAACGAAAAATTTTACTTATGAAAATATTCTAGTTTTTTATTTTGATACAGATGGAAATTTTTTGTCCTGGATGGATAAAAATGGCAAAAGAATGAATGCAGAGAATCATCCTTACAAGACATTTGTAAAGAAGGATGTACTCAGATATCGTATTTACACAGAGTCTGTAAGAGATCATCTTACGTATTTTAATATAGAACCTAGGTTATATAAATCTACAGAAATTATTGGAGAGTTAGATTATGAAAATTCTTCTTATGTTCGTTTCTTGGAGGAAAATTTTCAACAGCATTATAGTCTAACTATGGCATTTGGAATTAATGGATATATAGAGACGGTATTTTTAAAGG
>DATCYL010000124.1:0-7260 GCA_036570305.1 Lachnospiraceae bacterium | reverse complement strand
AGCCCTTACATTACAACTAACGGCTACTGTCACTATACTTCCATTCTCTGCATTCATAGCATCACTATTGGTATATCCCAATTCTTTGACAAAATTTGCCAAAGCTGCATCTTTGCCAATTGCCTCCGCCTCTGCTTTTTCCACACTCTCAATCAAAGCCTGAATATCTTGCCTTGTCAGGCTTTCCCCCACATAAGCTTCCTGCTCGGCATTTAGAGCTGCCGTTACAATATAAAAGGAGCCATCTGCCTTTCTACTCACATAATTTTGATTCATAGCCGGATATAGTGTTTCAATATTTTTTAATTTCATCTTATAAGATACAAAAACCAAATAAGAATCTTTTTCATATCCTTTTATACTATGTACTTGAATATCAGAAAAACCTTCAATATAAAGAGGATCTGTTATTAGTTTTTCATCCTCTGCGGAAAGATTATCCACGCAAGCACGCACTGTATCAATATCTTTATTTCCCATTGCCATGTAGTATTTATTCATCAAACTTGCAAGTTCATCTTCTTTATTTTCAGCTAGAGATTCGGATGGATTTGCCTCCTCTTTCTTTTTTTCAACTTCTTTTGTAGCTTCCTCTTTCTTTTGCGTATTTTCTGTAGCTACTCCCCTTTTATCAATGCTCTCTTCCTTAGATAAACCACTTATAATACGAACTCCAAAGAAAATCAAAAGGGCAAGTAAAATAATACCTCCACCCAACATAAAATAGCGCAAATTATCGGAAAGCCATTCTCTAAAATCGTTCACCCGACCACCTCCTAATACTTTTATAAAACACATCCGGAGGGATTCGAACCCCCGCTCCTGGTACCGGAAACCAGCGCTCTATCCCCTGAGCTACGGATGCAAAAAACTATTCCTGTAATTTTACAAGAATAGACTTTGATATACTATCATACCGCCCTAAAAAAATCAACATAAAGACTTAATTGGACGGATTTTTGCCATGCACTAATCTTCTAAGCACATCACCCAACAATAAAAGATTATTTCCAAACGGATTTACTGAAATTCCTTTTAAATCTTCTCGTAAATATCTAAGAACATCATTAAATTTCAAAATCAATACCTGAAACTGATTTTCCTTATTATACTTAATAAACTCATACATATCTGTAAAAATCGGCAAATAGACATGACCCTCTTTATTTTTTAAATAGGGAACCTTTCTAATATCTTCCTCCTGTGTATTGGCAAAAACA
This sequence comes from Lachnospiraceae bacterium, assembly GCA_036570305.1. GTDB lineage: Bacteria > Bacillota > Clostridia > Lachnospirales > Lachnospiraceae > JAQVHQ01. Next base: position 6,040 of record DATCYL010000124.1, on the reverse strand, counting down.
GGGAGCAAAAATTCTCCTCTTGTAAGATTTACTAAAAGTTCTTCCTGTAAGGCCTTTGACTTTTCTTCATCTTTTTTATCGCCCTTATGCATCTCCTGCATAAAGTACATAGTCGTAATCTGAAAAGATGGATTACTTACCAAAGCTGCCTTATTTGCCACACTTTTTTCATCCGGCTTTTTGCAAATCTTATCAACCATCAACAAAATATGGGCATCCATATCATCGAGCAAGATTCCATTAGCACCATAGCAAAACATATTAGAGAAAAAGACCAAAAACTGCTCCTGCTTTACCTCTACCGCATTAACCTTTTGCCCTGCCTTTTGAAGCTTCAAAACAGCTTCTTTTACCTTAGCCTCACTGCTGTAAATCAAAACTTCATCATCAAAGCTTTCCTCGTCACACACCACATACGGCATATTGGTAGGAGCAAAAAAGATTGTATAAAAAGATTTCATAGCCTTTACGTTTTCGATAGTCATAGCATAAAAAAACTCTGACTTTGTGGCATACTTTTTCTTTTCTTCTTCATCCTTCAACTCTTTTAAGATCTCTTCTGCTTTTTTGTGAAGATAATATAACTCTTCGATTGGCAGCTTTTTATATTCTTCGATTTTAAACTCGTTTGACTTTATCAGATCATCTAAGACTGTTTTTCGATTAGTTTCCATCTGACCTTTCCCCTTTATCTTTTACAAGCGCACCTTTGTTCCTTTTTGATCGCGCTTTGCAAGTTTTAATTTATTCAAATTAATTTCTTTTTCTTTGTATGATACCACAAATTCCACCCTATTCTCAAGCAGATATGCATTTTCTATAAAATCATCCTTTGCAAGCTTCATTCCTCTGACACCTAATGCCGTTTTTTTATTTTGAGGAACTTCTTCTTTTAAAAATTTAAGGAAAAATCCACCGTGACTTTGTAAAACAATATGATCTATTTCTTGGCAGGGACCGACAAAAATCAGGCAATCTTCCTCTGCCAACTTAGTTGCAGCAATGGTTCTTTTTGCCACATCGAATTCGCTTCCCGCTACACTTTTTAACATTCCGTGCTTACTGACAAACAAAAGTTGACTTTCTTTTGCAGAACTTAACGATATTAGTAAACATATGGATTCAATAGCACTGTCATAATTGCAAAGATTGTCAATCGGTCTCCCCTTATCCCTAAACTTCCCAAGAGGTAAATCAAAAATCTTTATGGTATGCATACGTCCACTATCCGTAAAAGCACAGAGTTTATCTGTATTTAAACATTCTATTACATAAGTATTTTCTGCTAAAGCAGCCTCTGTATTTCTCTCAAAAGTAGGCTTATCTATTGCTTTTATATAACCGAACCTATCCATAAGAATAACCACCGGTATTTCCTCCGGCATCTTCTCTTCATAGACAACTTCTTTGGCATTTTCAATTTGTGTTTTTCTTGCTTTGGCATAGTCTTTTTTTATTTTTTTCAAATCATCCATAATTACTTTTGCCATTGCCTGATAATTATTTAAAATATTTTCATACAGAGAAATAGCTTTTAAGGTTTCTTCATGCTCTTTAAGTAAGGCTTCTATCTCCAGACCAATCAACTTATACAAGCGCATTTCCAAAATAGCAGTTGCCTGCCTGTCTGTAAATTGCAATTGCATCGCCTGTTTTTTACTTTTTTCCGACTTGAATTTAATCCCTTCAACCTGACCGCTTGTCAGACACAGTTTTACCTGTTTTTGATTTTTACTACCTCTTAAAATTTCAATAATCAAATCGATAATATCACAGGCTTTTATAAGACCTTCCTGAACCTCTTTTTTATCCAGTTCTTTTTTCAACAAAGTCTGATGCTTTCTGGTACAAAGTTCAAATTGAAAGTCTACATGAGCCTCAATGATTTCTTTTAAATTTAAAACTTCCGGTCGTTTTTGAGAGACCGCCAACATATTGACACCGAAAGTATCTTCCAGTCTAGTCTTTTTATAGAGTAAATTGGTGATATTTTCTACATCCGCACCTTTTTTCAGGTCTAATACAATACGAATCCCCTCTTTGGATGACTGGTTGGAAATATCTGTAATATCTGTAGTTTTCTTAGTTTCGATAAGATTTGCCACATCATTTAAAAATTTCCCAATCCCTGCCCCAATCATAGTATAGGGAATTTCGGTAATTACCAAAGAAGTTTTTCCATTCTTCCCTTTTTCGTATTCCACTTTACCTCGGATACGAATCTTCCCGCTTCCACTTTCATAGATAGATAATAAATCATCTTTGTTGACAATAATACCACCTGTAGGAAAATCGGGACCTTTTAAATGAAATAAGAGTTCTTCAACCGACAAACTGTTATCCTTCATGTATGCAATTACTGTATCCAGCAAGTCTCCTAAATTGTGGGGTGGGATACTGGTTGCCATACCCACAGCAATCCCCTCTGCACCATTTAAAAGAAGATTCGGGATACGCACCGGCAAAACCTCCGGCTCTTTTTCCGTTTCATCAAAATTCGGTCCAAAATCAACTACATCTTTATCTAAATCTCTTAAAAAAACTTCCTGAGTAATCTTTTGTAGCCTGGCTTCCGTATAACGCATAGCAGCTGCTCCGTCTCCCTCAATAGAGCCAAAGTTCCCATGCCCGTCTACCAAAGCCTGTCCCTTTTTAAATTCCTGAGACATTACAACCAAAGCATCATATATCGAAGAATCTCCATGAGGATGGTATTTACCCATGGTATCTCCCACAATTCTTGCACACTTTCTATAAGGCTTATCATAACGAATCCCTAACTCATGCATATCATAAAGTGTTCTTCTTTGTACCGGTTTTAATCCGTCTCTAACATCCGGCAAGGCCCTGGATATAATAACACTCATGGCATAATCAATATAGGATTTTTGCATAACTTCCGAGTATTCTGTACGAATAATCTGCTCTTGCTCCTGCTCTTTTGCCATCTTAATTCTCCTTCTACTATTTATACATCAAGCTCTGCATCCTGTGCATGCTCATAGATAAATGCTTTTCTTGGAGGTACATCCGTCCCCATCAAAACTTCTGTAATATCTGATGCCATTCTGGCATCTTCAATCTCTACTCGTTTTAAGATACGACTCTTGGGATTTAATGTCGTCTCCCAAAGCTGGTCTGCATCCATTTCTCCAAGTCCCTTATATCTTTGCAGGGTAAAACTCCCCTTATGTGTCTTTCTATATTTTTCAAGGGCCTTATCGTCATAAAGATAAGTTTCTTCTCCCCTTTGAGGAATCACCTTATATAAAGGAGGCATGGCGATATAGACATGTCCTTCATAAATCAGCTCAGGCATAAAGCGGTAGAAGAGTGTCAAAAGGAGAGTAGAGATGTGAGCACCGTCTACATCAGCATCCGCCATAATAATAATTTTATGATAGCGCAATTTGCTAATATCAAAATCATTTCCGTAACCTTCAGAAAAACCGCATCCAAAGGCATTAATCATAGTTTTTATTTCCGCATTTGCCAAAACCTTATCAATCGTTGCCTTTTCTACATTTAAAATTTTACCTCTAATAGGTAAAATAGCTTGAAAGCTTCTGTCTCTGGCTGTCTTTGCAGAACCGCCGGCAGAGTCTCCCTCTACAATAAATATTTCACAAGCTTTCGGGTCTTTTTTCTCACAATTTGCCAACTTTCCGTTAGAATCAAAAGAATATTTTTGTCTGGTTAAAAGATTGGTTTTTGCCCTCTCTTCTGTTTTTCTTATTTTTGCGGACTTTTCCGCACAGGCAAGCACATTTTTTAAAACTTCTAAATTTTTATCGAAATAAAGAAGCAGCTGCTCTCCCACAACTTTTCCTGTCGCTTTAGCGGCATCTTGATTGTCCAATTTTGTCTTGGTTTGACCCTCAAAGCGAGGTGCCGGATGCTTAATTGATACTACTGCCGTCATACCGTTTCTGATATCGGCACCTGTAAAATTTGCATCTTTTTCTTTTAACACTCCAATTTCTCTTGCATAGGTATTCATAACGGTTGTAAATGTTGTCTTAAAACCGGTCAAATGCGTTCCACCCTCTGCATTATAAATATTGTTACAAAATCCTAATACATTTTCCCTAAAGTCCGTAATATATTGAAATGCCACCTCGACAGTAATTCCATCCGCCTCTCCCTGAAAATAAACAGGTTCTTGGATATTTTCTGCATTTTTATTCAAATCTTTTACAAAACCGATAATACCGTCCGGTTCAAAAAACTCTATGGACTCTGCCTTTTCTCCCCTCTCATCTTCAAAAAGAATACGAAGCTTAGGATTTAAATAGGCAGTTTCATGCAGACGGCTCTTTACCTCGGTAGCGGAAAATCTGGTTTTTTCAAAAATCTCTCCATCCGGTAAGAAATTGACACAGGTTCCACTGTCTTTTGCCTTTCCTATCACCGGCAAAAGACCATCAACCAAATCCATATGAGGAACTCCTCTTTTATAAAAATCATGGTGAATCTTGCCGTCTCTTCGTATTTTTATATCCAAATACTCCGATAAGGCATTTACTACTGAAGAGCCTACACCATGCAATCCCCCACTGGTTTTATAAACAGAATCATCAAACTTTCCCCCGGCATGTAGGGTGGTAAAAACTAATCGTTCTGCCGGAACTCCCTTTTCATGCATATCTACAGGAATTCCTCTTCCGTTATCATCCACTGTACAGCTTCCATCTTTATTGAGCTTCACATGAATAAAATCACAAAAGCCTGCTAAATGTTCATCTACGGCATTGTCCACAATCTCATAAATCAAGTGATTTAATCCTTTTCCTGAAACACTGCCTATGTACATTCCCGGTCGTTTACGAACCGCCTCTAAGCCTTCTAATACTGAAATGCTCTCTGCACCGTAGCTTCCCTTTTTTGCCATAAAAACTCCTTTGCTTATCACTACAAGTTTTCTTTTAAAATTATCCCTATGATATGAAAAAAGCACTGATATTATCAGTGCTTAAAGTAGCAGTCCGTAGGGGAATCGAACCCCTGTTTCCGCCGTGAGAGGGCGGCGTCTTAACCGCTTGACCAACGGACCGTGCTTGATTATATTACTATACCTTTTTATAAATTGCAAGTGTTTTTTTTATTTTTTTATTTATTTTGTCAATTAAATAATCTTACGTTTGTAGTAATATAATCAACACCCATTTTATAAATCAAGTCCAATGCCTTTTGCTTATCATCTACTGTCCATACAGCTACTTCTAAACCGGCTTCATGGAATCTTTTTACCAGATCCTTTGTCAGAACATGATCTACCGCACTTATATCTACCCTATACTGCTTACACCAGTCTACTGTGACATCCTCTATTTTATCTGTCAAAAGCTGTAACTTTAAATCAGGATATAATCCCCTTAAAAGTTCTAAATTCTCCGGCAAAAAGGAAATCACATAGGCTTTTTTCCACAATCCCTTGGCTTTTACCATTTCCATCATTTCCACTAGCTGTTCTTTAGAAAAATTCATTTTCAATTCTATAACCGGATGCATACTTGGATAATCCGAAAAAATATCCAAATACTCTTCTAAAGATAACATGGTAACAGGTGAATAATTTTTTATTCCCCCCAACTCTCCAATCTGATAGGATTGTGCCTGTGCCATAGTTAAATCTGTCACATTGGCATCAATTCCAAATTCTCTTTTTAAGGACATGTCATGAATCAGTGCATAACGATTATCTTTGGTCAGCCAAACATCACACTCTGCTCCCCAAAATCCGTTTTGCCCTGCCCATATAAAAGCATCTCTGCTATTTTCCGGTTGGCTGTTACTAAGCCCTCTATGAGCAATAAATTTGCTATCTCCCAAAAACAAATCTTTGGTTTTTCCATCAGCATCCAGGTATTTTCCGTTCACAAAGTTATCTACAACTCTCTCTCCACCTGAACCCACATAAGAATCTTCAATCCACTCTGACCTCGCCTGGCTTCCGTCCTCGTGAAAATAAAACCATCGTCCGCTAAGTTCCTGCCACCCTCTCACCGGCTGACCACTTTCTTCTATATAGAACCACTTT
>DATCYL010000123.1:0-4842 GCA_036570305.1 Lachnospiraceae bacterium | reverse complement strand
TGCAACCATTTAAATCATTGGTAAATGAGGAGAAAACATTGACAGAGGTATATTATGAAAAAAATAACAGATGAGTTTATAGAGGTAATTAAAGAAGATTTTGAGGAAAACAGAAAATCTGCCTGGCAGGTAAAGGATTATTTGGAGCATTCCACCGTGGCATACCATGGACGTTGTGTTTTTACTCTCCATGTGCCAAAGGTTTACAGTCGGGAAGAAATCAATCGTTTTGAAGAAATTGTAGATACTACCTATCGTATTTTCACCAAGATTATCAGGGAATATTTAAATAATGCTAATTACCGTAAGCAATTTCCCTTCTCAAAACGTATTGAAGAATTGATTTTAGTCCCCAATCTTTATGACAGCCTACTTCCGATTGCCCGATTTGATATTTTTTATATTGAAGAAAATGGGAGTTTTAAGTTTTGTGAAATAAACACAGACGGAACCAGTGCTATGAATGAAGATAGGGAGTTAAATATCGCCATAGGAAGAAATCTTGCTTATCAGAAGTTAAATGAAAAATATAAGTTTCAAAAGTTTGAACTTTTTGATACATGGATTAGCAGTTTTATGGAACTGTATCAAACCTATGAAAAGAAAGTAGAACATCCGAGAGTGGCAATTGTAGACTTTATGGAAGGGGCTTCCACAACAGAGTTTGATGAGTTTCAAAAAAGATTTCAGGCAAGGGGGATTCCTTGTGAAATTTGTGAAATTCGAAAATTAACATATAAGGATGGAAAGTTATACTCACCAAGCGGACATCAGATTGATTTGATTTACAGAAGAGCGGTGACCAGCGATATCGAAAAACGATGGGATGAGGTCAGGGATTTTATTGAGGCAGTAAAAAATCAGGATGTTTGTATTATGGGGTCTTTTTGTACTCAAATCATCCATAATAAGTGGTTATTTAAGTTAATTAAAGAGCCTATAACTATGGGATTATTAAGTAAGGAGGAACAGGAATTTGTTAAGGAGCACATACCTACTACATGGCTTTTAAAAAGTGGGGAATGTTCTTTAGAAGAGGTTTTGGAAAATCCGAGTCATTGGATTATAAAACCTTTGGATTCTTACGGATCTAAGGGTGTGTTTGCGGGGATTGACTTTTCTGGGGAAGAGTGGAAAAAACTGGTCTATGATAATATAGATAAAGACTATATCGTGCAAGAATATTGTCCGCCTTATACCAGCAGCAATATTTATTTCCCCCAGGACAATCCGGATTTTATTCCTTATACAAATATGGCGGGTTTATTCGTCTATAATGGAAAATTTAAGGGGGTTTATTCCCGATTATCCGATGGAGGAATTATTTCTTCTCAATATAATGAAAAAGCGGTGGCTAGTCTAAAATTACAATAGACTGTGATCTTTCGTGAACAAAAGGACTTTTGTATTTCATAGAGACAAGACTTTCATACAAATTATCAGCGAGTAGATTTGTCTGGAGCTTGTCTTTATCCTTTTGAGAAAAGGTAAGTGTTGTTTTGTTATCGGGAAGTTTTGATAAAAGAGGCAGAGAGGCTGTCTCTTTTATTTTACCCAAAAGGGGGCGTGCACTACGACGAAATCCCAAGGGACGTAAATAACAAGGTGCGTAAGGTTCATCTATGGATAACAAAATATGTAAGAGGGATCTTTGTATACGGCCAAAGGTAAGATCTTTGGACTTTAGCAAGTGACAGAATTCTGTCCATGAAGTAAAGTCATTTAGCTGATTTTCGATTTTTTGAGCTAAAAAAGGAGAAACATCCAGGTAATTGCTGTATAGGTTTTGATTAAGTGACATAAGTCGATACTTTAAAAGAAGAGAAAAGTCATCAGGATGTAGGGGACCTCTGTTTGAAAATTCCTCTTCGTAGAGCTTATAGGTCTCTTTCGGAACAAAATTTTTAAAGGATTCAAAAGAAAAATTATGAGGATAGTCAGAAAAAATGGATTGTCTGAGTCCGCTTGCAGATATAAAGGAAAAATCAAGTCCCTTTTCATGGTATCCGGCCCCTTGCCTGGTGATAAATACAGGTGTGATGGAACTTTTTGTTTCTTTTAAAAATCTTATATATTCCAATCCCAAAAGATTGTTGGGGGAGGAAAAAAAGGAAGTAATTAAAGAAAAATCTTCATTTTTAAGGCTTTTTTGTGCCCTTAATAGAGTAAGTAAAGCCTCTTGTCTGGCTTTTGGAAAAGAAAGTCCTGCTTTTAGGTTTTTTTGTAAACTTTCTTTAAATAAAGGAGGTTCCTGATTTAAGATATCGGCTATCTGATAAAACAGATCTGCATTTGCGTTTTCACAGCCAAAACTAAGGTGGGTGATACAACCAAGTGCATTCGCTATGTCAATTGCACCGCCGGCAAAGTGATTGGCACTGGCGCAAGAATAGGAGAGGGGGAGCTCAAGAACTAAATCAGCACCGCAGGAAAGTGCCATAGCAGTGCGGGCACGCTTATTAAAGATGGCAGGTGTCCCCCTTTGGACATAATTTCCGCTCATGATAATGATGCAGTAGTCGCAGGAAGTAATTTCTTTTGTCTGCGCGATGTGGTAAGCATGTCCTTTATGGAAAGGATTATATTCAGCAATGATGGCAGCAATTTTCATGAAAAACCTCCTTCAACAAAATGCAATAAAAATAAAGTGATATTTTGGTATTTTTTTTAATACAATCTATAAAAAATTTTAAATATTGTAACACTTGTACAGTATAAAAATCAATACTTGTAAAAAATTGCCATAAAAATTCGTTAATAATTTAACTAACCTTGTGGAAGTAGCTGGAAAGTCGTATAATAAAACAAGTGATTACAAATTATGAAAGGAGTCATAAAATCATGGGATTTATTGACGTAATTAAGGATAGAGCAAGAGCGGCTCAAAAGACAATTGTTCTTCCTGAAACAGAAGACAGACGTACTTACGAGGCGGCTGCCCAAATCTTAAAAGAGGGGATTGCAAATATTGTATTAATCGGTAGCAAAGAGGAGATTGAAAAGGGAAGCCAGGGGCTTGACATTTCAGGCGCTCAGATTGTGGACCCGGCAACTTCTGATAAGACAGATGCTTATATCGAAAAATTAGTAGAATTAAGATCTAAAAAAGGAATGACAAAAGAGCAGGCTAGAGAAATCCTATTAAATCAATATCTTTATTATGGTGTTATGATGGTAAAAATGCAGGATGCAGACGGCATGGTATCAGGTGCTTGTCACTCTACTGCAGATACATTAAGACCTTGTCTTCAGATTTTAAAGACAAAACCGGGAACAAAATTGGTTTCAGCCTTTTTCCTAATGGTAGTTCCAAATTGTGAGTACGGTGCAAACGGTACTTTTGTGTTTGCTGATTCAGGATTAAACCAGAATCCAAGTGCAGAGGAACTGGCATCTATTGCAGGTTCGTCTGCAGAATCTTTTGAACTCTTAGTGGGAGAAGAACCGGTTGTTGCTATGTTGTCACACTCTACTATGGGAAGTGCAAAACATGCGGATGTAGATAAGGTTGTAGAAGCGACAAGGTTGGCAAAGGAAAGCTATCCGGATTTGAAACTGGATGGGGAGTTTCAGCTTGATGCAGCAATTGTGCCAAGTGTAGGAGCATCAAAGGCTCCAAACAGTCCTGTAGCCGGCAAAGCAAATGTTTTAGTTTTCCCGGATTTAGATGCGGGAAATATCGGATATAAATTAGTACAAAGATTGGCAAAAGCGGAAGCTTATGGTCCTATTACACAGGGTATTGCAGCTCCTGTAAATGATTTGTCTCGTGGTTGTTCAGCAGAAGATATTGTCGGAGTAGTAGCTATTACAGCTGTACAGTGTCAGGCAAGTAAATAACAAGTAAATTTAAAAGAGTGCAGGAGGGTGCATAATGAACGTATTAGTAATTAATTGTGGAAGCTCATCATTAAAGTATCAGTTGATTAATTCAGACAAAGAAGAGGTGCTTGCTAAAGGTCTTTGTGAGAGAATAGGTATTGAAGGAAGTCGTTTGGTTTATCAGCCGGAAGGTGGGGAAAAAGAAATTACAGAAAGCGAAATGCCGACACATCAGCAGGCTATTCAGTTGGTTTTGGCAGCTTTAATGAACGAAAAGACAGGTGTTATTAAATCTCTAAAAGAAGTGGATGCAGTTGGACATCGTCTGGTGCACGGTGGAGAAGAATTTGCTGAGTCTGTAGTGATTACAGAAGAAGTAATTAAGGCAGTAGAGTCTTGTAATGAACTTGCTCCTCTTCATAATCCTGCAAATTTAATCGGCGTGAGAGCTTGTCAGGAATTAATGCCCAATGTACCTATGGTAGGTGTTTTTGATACCGCTTTCCATCAGACAATGCCGGAGGAGGCTTATTTGTATGGAATTCCTTATAAATATTATGAGGAAGATAGAGTGCGTCGTTACGGTTTCCATGGTACTTCCCATAGTTTTGTTTCCAAAGAAACTGCAAAGTTTTTAGGAAAAAATGTAGAAGACATGAAAATTATCGTGTGCCACTTAGGAAACGGTTCTTCTGTTACAGCTGTTAAAAACGGAAAATCCATCGATACATCTATGGGTCTTACCCCTCTTGAAGGGCTTATGATGGGTACACGTTCAGGAGATTTGGATCCTGCAATTTTAGAATACTTAGGAAAAAAACACAATATGGATTTGCCGGCACTTATGAATATGTTAAATAAGGAGTCCGGTGTTTACGGTTTGTCTAATCAGTTATCCAGTGATTTTAGAGATTTGGAAGTAGCTGCTGAAAACAACGATCCTAACGGAATCAGAGCAAGGGCTGTATTTAATTATCGTGTTAAAAAATATATCGGAGCTTATGTGGCGGCTATGAACGG
>DATCYL010000122.1:0-1805 GCA_036570305.1 Lachnospiraceae bacterium | reverse complement strand
AGTTTATGTCCCAAGTGGCGAAGGAAATTTTCCATGGGTGTAAAAACACCGGCTTCATAACTTGAGGCTGCAAAAACTGTGACAGGAAAACGAAAAGCGTTGGCTAGAACCTGAGATTCTTCCTCTCGGGCAAGGTCTGCTAAAATAACAGGTCCCCGGTATTTTTCCTGAATATAGTCCGCCAGTTGCATGGCAACAGCTTTTGTATTGCCATAGATAGAAGCATAAGCAATCAAAACTCCATCTTCTTCCGGACGATAAGAGCTCCAAATCTGATATTTTTCTAAGTAATATCCCAGATTCTCAGATAAAACAGGTCCATGTAGAGGATAGATTGCAGAAATTTCTAAGTTAGCTAATTTCTTTAAGGTGTTTTGTACCTGGGTTCCGAATTTTCCTACGATATTTAGGTAGTAGCGTCTTGCCTCATCATCCCATGCATCCTGCTTTTGTAAAGCACCGAATTTACCAAAAGCATCTGCGGAGAAAAGGATCTTTTCCTTTTGCTCATAGGTCATCATGACTTCCGGCCAGTGTACCATAGGTGCCATGAAAAATTGCAGAGTATGTTGACCAAGACAAAGAGTATCCCCCTCTTTTACCGTAATAGTTTTATCAGCAAGGTCAAGGTTTGGGAAAAACTGTCCTATCATAGGAAAGGCCTTGGCGCTTGCCACGACTTTCATTTGAGGATATAGCTTGGTTAAAACCTCTATATTAGAAGCATGGTCAGGTTCCATGTGAGAAACAATCAGGTAATCTGCCGAACGATCTTTTAAAACCGATTTTAAATTTTCCAGCCATTCATCTGTGGTTCTCTTATCAATTGTATCCATAATGGCAATTTTCTCATCCATAATAACATAGGAATTATAAGAAATTCCTTGGGGAACAGGATATTGCCCTTCAAATAAATCAATGGTGGTATCGTCTACACCTACATAGGAAATACTCATGAAAAATCCTCCTAAAATATCTATTATTTTAAATATAATTTAATGGTTAGTTTATTAAAACATATAGATTTATTATACTCTGTGCCTATATATACCGTCAACTGAAAAAGGGCTACTTTTCTTATAGGTTTATGTACTTTTTATAGCACAAGTTGACTAGCTTTTGTCATTGACGAGGGATAAAGGGAATGCTAAAATGATGGAAACTAAGCAAGTCTATGGGGAATATAGAAGGAAGGTGAGTGTGATGAAGCAACATAAGTTTTGGGCTGGAGCAATGTTGGTCTGTATGATTATGGTTTTTATCACAGGTCATAAACACTTATAATATGCGAAATGACCAAAAAAATGGCTCCAAATCAATGTTGCACAAACAAATTGTAAAAAATTAAAAAAACGATAGACGGACCGGGATTCTTATGCTATGATAATGAAAACGATAGTTATTATCGATTAGCAAAACTTTCTGTTTTAAAAGTTTTCAAAGAAAAAGGAGCTTTTATAAAGTTTCTACAATAAGTAAATAGGTCTGCCATGAGCAGAAAAAAGAAAATAATTATATATTAAGAAAGAGAGGAATCAAAATGAAGTTTTATATTTCTAGTGAAGGTCAGGTAGTCGTTGCAAGTGTAAATCAGGCAAATCAGTTGGGAGAAGGTTTTAAGGAGTTGCAGGCAAATGTAACAGATGCAGCAGGAGAAAAACATGTACCTGTAGTTAAAGTAGAGGGCAATAAAGTTACAGTAAGTGTTGGTTCTGTCGCACATCCAATGTTAGAAGAGCATTTTATCAACTGGGTAGCCTTGGAAACAAAGAAAGGAAGCCAGGTTAGAAATTTACTTCCGGGAG
>DATCYL010000121.1:0-5943 GCA_036570305.1 Lachnospiraceae bacterium | reverse complement strand
CATCAAACAAGTATCTATTGCTATGCTCAACTATCGGAGAACGAACATAGAATGGGTAAATACCATCATCAACACGGTCTTGAGTATTGCTTTTTCCTGTCGAAATAGAGCAGAGGTCTTTTGCCTTACGCTGTTCCCAAGCAAAAATTGATTACAAGCGTTCACGCACCTTCATAAGTGTATATCCAAGCAAATTTTGCCCTTTCCATTTTGTTTTATCAAGCCTATCAGGATCTTTCATTGATAATCCCACACTCCAAATTAGGTCTTTTACCGCACATTCCGCTAATATTGCTTCACCAGTGGATATAAGTTTATATTTTAATTCCTCATTCTGTGAGAATTTTGCCAAAAGTCCTTCATAAACAACAATCTGTCTAATACCGTTCCAGATATGCTCATCATAATTCGATACTTGTCTTCCAAGTAACTTGATTTCAGCAACATAATCAGTGGAAAGTATATTTGTTGCTACTGCTTCGTCACCAAAGCAAATCGCCTTGCGGTACATCATGAATTGTTCCACTGATGAAAAAGTAATTTCATCCACTTCAAATGATGATGGATACCAGTTGCTTAAATAACCATTTTCTTCATCCGGGTTGTGAAAACAGATAATGCTCATCGTTCTTCTCCAACCTTTTGCACCGCTAAATCAAGTTCCAAGTCGTGCAGACCGTAGTATGCTTTCTTCAAAAAGTCAAGCGGTACTTTTTTCAGTACCTCTGAACTTGGAATATTGTAGTACCACTGATAATAAGCATAGAATTCGCCAATCCAATCAGGCATAAAACCGTCAATAGCCTTACCGGACTTCAAAACATAGTTTTCTGTTTCGGTAAAGTAGTCCCACAACTCTTTAGCGCTCATAGTATTGACATAAGCCTTCGCTTCATCAATGCTTTTTCTTGTTTTACTTTGCATATAGGTCTTAATAAAGTCCTCGGTGTCTTTATCTGAGAAATTTTGAGCAACGAAGTCAAAGAGTTTTCCCTGATTTTCCACCACATCATTCAAATAATCATTTGAATACGCTCTCATAATAATCACTCCTTAAAAAGCGTACTAAACACCTTAGTTACATGATTGGCATCGGAGTCAACAAGCTCTCTCATTTTCTGTCTTGCGGTAATATCACGCTGATTATACTTTTCGTTAAACTCAGCATACTGAACCGCCATTAAATCATCCTCTAATTCGTGCAGTTTAGAATAAGCAAGCTTGGACTTAATACAATACTGAATACCCAAACCGCCCAAAAAAAGCAGTTCTTCAAGAATATCCATATCAATATTGTCTCTTACAAATTCCTTTGCAATGTAGAAATAAGAGGCATTTGCTCGCCATCCTCTGATAACATCATATTCTTTTGTGTCTACGCCATATTTTTCTATAAACTTCTTTGCAAGCATACGGTAGCGCTTTGAGTCGGCAGCATCCCTATGCTTCATCAGTTCAGCCAGCCAAGCTAAAACGCCTTTATCTTGAAAATCCAAGATTTTAAGTCCGTCAGTATCAAGCTGGTACTTGTGAACCCATCCGTTTTCCTCATTCGGTCGGCAAACTGCCCATTCTTTGGCAAGGTCTATACTTTCGGTCAAGTAAAACCCTTGCCCGTAGTCGTGCTTTTCTTCGCCCTTGCCGTATGTCGGTACTACGATTTTGTCAGGAGTACCGTGAAATAAGATCAACTTATCCATTTTCCCATTTCCTCCTAAATAAACATCTTTTCGAGCATAGATTTTTTGATATTTTTCAATTTTTCCAGCTTACGCTGATGAAGGGTAATAAGGTGGTCAAGATTGTGGAAATAGTTTGCAATTAGTTGTTGCTCAGCCCTACTTTTCGGATAGCACACCTTAGTTTTCTGAACATTAGTCTTGCTTAACGATAAAACTTTAATACCTTGCATAAGAGGCAAAAGCTGATGATGATAAGCGTCAGAATTTAAGTAATAACCGAGATATCCCAATGCTATTTTATTGCGTGGACGACACACCATAGTGTGAAGTCCCGACACGATATCGAACCCTTGTGAGTTACTTATTTCGCAAGCTTTTCCGGTTGTTTCATCTTCTGCTGTATCAGCAATTATAATATCGCCATCTTGTAATAATGCCCCCTTGAAATCGTCGCTGCTTTTTCCTGTCGCAAAAGGCATTTCCTCGTTTTGAACATCTACAACAGAACCATATTTTATGAGAATATCACCATAGTGAATATTCCTTACAGCCCCACTCTCATAATTCAGTTCTGCACGAGATAGGGTGTTGTTAGGTATAGTACAATCAAACACTTCATCGAACTTCCGCTGTTCCCAAGCTTCAGTAAAACCCTTAAAACGAATTTCCGGTACATTTGAACCATTTTTCGGAAACATTTTTTCAAGCATAGATTTTTTTACATTACTCAATTTTTCATACTTACGCTGATGAAGGGTGATAAGGTGGTCGAGGCTGCAAAAATATTGACCAATTTTTTTCTGTTCGTTATGAGATGGAAAAGGAATATTCAATTCAGTAAGCATATTCAAAACAATATAAGGTATACCGCTTCCTCTAACTTCTTCCTGAATTTTTGTAGGTAATTCATTTCCAATAGCAACATTGAGAAACTGTCTATCAGCTAAAAAACCAGTTAAAACATAGGTTCTTTGATAAGCATTAAACTTTCCATCTGCTAAATGCATGTAGCCAACATTTGCTCCATTTCCTGCGATAGTAATTGCAGGACCTTCAAAAGCAGTTTTATCAATTTTGTAAACATCTATACCAGATGTATAAAAATCAAATTGCCCATCCTGAACCATGGCATTTGCATCAAGTTTTCCGGTGGTAATTTCGCACATCTCCCCCAGCTTACGCTGTTCCCAAGCTTCAGTAAATCCGGCAAATCTAATGGCGGGAATTTTTGTATTTTCTACCATTCTATTCACCTCCCAGAAGCTTTTTGAACTCATGAAGTCCAAGCATATCAAACTCACCAGCTTCCAAATCATCAATCATTAAAGAAAGTTCCTTTTCTGTTTCTTCGATTTGACTCTCAACCTCAGCAAAGGTAGTTTCATATTTTTTTGCAAGTGCTTTAAGTTTATCTACTAATTCAGAAACAATTCTGTCAGGAAGCTGCATCAGGTTCTGAATAAGCGGATTTATCCATTTTTCCTTAAGTAGTTCCATTACCTGCTCATCAGACAGACTTTCTATGGTTGCCTTTGTTTTTTCTTCTAATAATGCACTTTCCTTTTTAATTTCCGACTTTAATGCCTTTTCTTCTATGTTTAATGCTTCAACGAATTTTAGTTTTTCCTTTGTTTCCGGTTCAATGTCCGCATTTTTCAGTATTTTCTTAACTTCGGCAAATACAAAGCTATCCTCATTTACATAGTCTGCCTCTTTTTCTTCTTCGGAGAGGCTATCAAGAAGCTCTTCGTACTCGGAAGTAATTTCAGACAGCCTGTCTTCTTTTTTCTGTAACCTTTGCTTTTCTTCTAAAAGTAATGTGTTTTGTACAAGGTCAAAAGGAATAATGCGTCCTTTCCAACCCTCTTGGATTTCCTGCTCCTTACCGTCTTTTTTCTTGATGACCATATTGGGATCGACAACTTTTGTTGCTTCAAAACCTTCTGTCTGGATAATTTCTAAATCTATGGCAATTTTAGTCCAATCATCATCAAGTAATTGATAGGCTTCATACTTATCTACAAGAGGAATATCTTTTAATCTTGCAAAAATATCTGATGATAAAACTTCCTCTGTCTTTGATATCCCGAGCGTATCCATTTTTGCAATCAATTCGTCATACAAATAGTCATCAAATTTTCCGAAAGCATCTTTAAAACTTTTTTCAAATGCCTCTACACACTCATGTTCTTTAACTGTTTTTTTTATGTCTGCAGTAATAATCCTGCAATACTCACCTGATGTTTTTTCTAAAAGAGCAGTTTTAAGCGTTGGAAATGCTGTCCAATACTCATTGAGTTCATTAATTTCTGAAATCGGCAAGCCCCCAAACATGGAAGCATAAATATCCCAAGACTCAGCCTTTTCAGAAGAATCAACATATCTCGGAATGTTAAGGTTGTAGTCATTTCCTCTAATCTCATCACGACTGACAACTCGTGAGAATTTTTCTTTCGTTTCTCTACGAGTTACGGCATCAACGATTTTCTTAATATCCGATGCTCTTAGTTTGTTATTCTTTCCTTCTTTTACAAATCCTTTTGAGGCATCAATAATAAGTATATCGGTATTCGCTCTTTTTTGTTTCAAAACCATCACAATGGTTGGAATACCTGTTCCATAAAAGATGTTCGCAGGAAGCCCGATGATGGCATCAATTTTATTCTTCTCAATTAAATTTTTACGAATTTCGCCTTCTTCTCCACCACGGAATAAAACGCCATGTGGAAGAACAATATTCATAATACCGTCCGGTTTAATATGATATAGATCATGAAGTAAAAAAGCATAATCTGCCTTTCCTTTTGGAGCAAGCCCATATCCCGCATAACGAGGATCGGTCTCTTTATCCGAAGGATTCCAGACTTGAGAATAAGGTGGATTTGATACAACAGCATCTACATAAAGCGGATTATATGTTCCCATCCGATCATTTTCATCAAAGTACGGCCAATCATCTTCCAAAGTATCTCCATTTCTAGTGACAATATTGTCCGCTTCAATACCACGCATAACCAAATTCATACGAGTGAGGTTATAAGTATTTTGTTTTAGCTCTTGAGCATAATATTTTATCTTATTTTTTCCCTCGATATACTTGGATGCACTCTTTCCTATATTAATAAGAAGTGAGGCTGAACCGCTTGTGGGATCAAAAATCTCAATTTTCTCTCTGTTTTTCAGATGTTCGGCAACGATTTCGGACATAAGAAGGGATACTTCGTGAGGCGTATAGAACTCACCTGCTTTTTTTCCTGCATTGGCTGCAAATTTTTCAATTAAATATTCATAAATAAATCCAAGCACATCATATCCTTGCTTACCATCCATCGGAATATCCTTGATAAGATAGATAAGATCGCTGATGGATTTTGACTGCGAAGCTGCACTATCACCTAATTTACTAAGCCCTGTTTGTAATGTGTCGAAAATACCGTCAAATACTTTCTTGTGAGTAGGATTGATTAGCCGACTAAATGCAGAAAGAGCATCACGAACATCGGAAACACTAAAATCTTTACCTTTAGAAATCCAAGTGGAAAATAAATTTTCATAAGATATAAAGTATCCTAAGTTTTTCTGTATGCTCATAACTGTTTCTTCATCTTCTTCTTTTAATTCTGGAAGATATTCATCTGTCCAATCATTGGTTTTTAAATACTTTACTTCCTTTTCAGAAAGGAATTTATAGAATATAAAGCCCAAAATATAGTCCTTATATTCGTTTGCCTCTATTTTGGAACGCATTTTATTTGCAGACTCCCAAATCTTTGCGGCTAGCTGTTGTTTATTCATGTAAAAGCCTCCATATATCTTAAATTTTTCTAAAACCTATTTTAAACAAATAGGCTTATTTTTCATCCGGAAGAAAATCAATAATATCCTCAATCCTGCAATTAAGTGCAGCACAAACTTTACCAAGAACTTCCGTTGTTACATTTTCATCTCTACTCATTTTGCCCACCCTCTTTCTCTGTTAAAGCGTAAGTATTTATATTATAATTATAGCTGTTAAATATGGTTTTGGCAATATAATTATCTTATATCATATTAAAGTATGATATTTCAAACTTAAATAAAAAAGGCTATAATAGGATTATGCCAAATAACAACACACTTTCTTGGGAACAGCGTAAGGCAAAAGACCTCTGCTCTATTTCGACAGGAAAAAGCAATACTCAAGACCGTGTTGATGATGGTATTTACCCATTCTATGTTCGTTCTCCGATAGTTGAGCATAGCAATAGATACTTGTTTGATG
>DATCYL010000120.1:0-10359 GCA_036570305.1 Lachnospiraceae bacterium | reverse complement strand
AGATTGTGGTGTAGTGTATAGAAATCTTGCGGTTAGCCCTCTATGACGAAACTTCTTATTTCTCATTAACTCACCAATCACTACAGGTTGAACAGACAAAAGAATGCTAAGACACGCATTTTCAACATAGATAGAATTTCTCATAATTCTATCTACGGATATGTTTTCTCCGGAGTAGGCTTTAAGAAAAACATCAATATTTACCTTGCTGGAATAAGTGCCTGATATAACATCAAAAATTCCACCTTCAGATGAAATAATAGAAATAGCATTATTATTTTCTGCCAAACTTTCTGTGAGTTTTTCAGTAGTCGTATCATCCACATAAACCTTTAAAGGCTTACTTTCTGTAAAATTTACAAGTTCTTCTACCACACTTCTGATTTCATCATTAAATTCACTAGCAGTTTTGTCCTCTCCCTTTTTCTTACTTTGGCTCAGAAGACTGTTTTTCTTGTTTTCTAGTCTCTGTTTGATGACTTTAGACATTTCAAACTCCACTTTATGAATTTGGTTATATTTTTTGATATATTCATCCACAGGTTTTATGACAAGCGAAATAACTGCAGACTTTCTTTCCGAAGGCTCTGCTATAATTACGCTGTAAATATTAGTTGGTTCATACCAATCCGCTTTTCCCTCAACTTTATATAAATTTTTCATACAAGCTGATACAGTAGCAAGAACTCCAACTGCTGCCATATCCACAGGAGTCTGTGTTGATTTTCCTACAGCAATTGCATAGTTTCTTAAAGCCTTAGGAAGGGCTTCAATAGGAAAATCTGGCATCTTTTCTCCCGTAAACGGTAATGGCTTCTCCCAAGAAACTTTTTTATATTCGTCTGGAGGTATATATCCTTTTTGTTTAGATATATTTTCATAAAAGCTGATTGCACTCTTCCAAATGAGTGAAAGTTCTTCCCTATCCAAAGGAGGATTACACTTTTCAGATTCCTCTAAAAATGCTTTTTTTGCCTTTTCGCTTTTCCCGTATCGTTTTAAGATAATTCCTGCAAAATGGCTTAATGTAGAATTACGGCTTCCTTCTTGTATTTGGCTACCTAATATAGGTAGATCTTCAAATCTTCTTCCTAAATAGTCAGTAACTGTTAAATCCCCTTCATAAAGTTCTACCTCTGCTGGATTAACGCCATATAAAAATCTTGCAGCATCTAGTGCGTTACTATCAAAATATGGAAACTCTGCCTGTATCCTAGCCTTATATTCAGCATACTCATCCACATTACTTACTTCTTCAATTGGAAAATAGACATGAAACCTCGGTCTTGCAGATTTACCTGCTTTGTCTTTCATGTGGTTTCTGCTATACGATGCAAAAAAGCATACTCCTGGAAAGGCTAATGCCACATCAAAAGGTGTCACCCAGTCTTTTTCATCATCTGAGTGATCATTATCGCAGTCCATAGGTATGCAATCAGAAGTTATGAACTTATCTTTACTTCTATAACTGCCTTGAAACTCTGCTGTAACATGGTCAAAAGAGATAGCTTTTATAAAGCTATCCCTATCAATAACCGTGACCATATTAGGATAAAGGCAGTTATTCTTATTTCCGATGCAAGTAGCATCATAACAATTAAAATTTAGCATTTGTCTTAACCTCCAAACCCTCACTTGTAAAATACTTAATAACCTGTTTTCTTTTTTCAGCAATTTCAATTTCTCTCTTCATGCCTTCGGTAATTTCACTACCAAAGACCCATACTTCCTGGCATTTACCAAGAAGTACGATATCCATGAAAAGTGCATCCTTTCTTTGTTCTAAATCTCTATCATCCATAAAAGGAAATAAGAGATGTGGAGTTACAGGAATTGCACCATTCTTGTATGCCAACTCTGCATATCGAATTGCTTTCTTAATGTTTAAATCTTTATCACCACTATATGGAGCGCAGATATATGCAAGTGGTCTAAAGTTTGGATTTTCAAGATGTTTCTTGTATGTCTTACTCATGGTCTGCCTCCTTACCAATCTTTCCTAAATACCACTCAAGTTGTCTTTTTCTTGATTGATAGTCCGGTGTTGAAATTAGTAACCCCGCATCAATTTTTTGCAATCTATCTATTAGATATATTTGACCAGAGTTTAGATAAGGACGAATACTTTGTCCTTTATCTAGCCCATACAATTCCCTGAACTGTTTTGCTGACATACCAAGAACAAGACGATTTATCATGTCGCATTCGTTACTATAGTGATAAGCCTTTGGATGGTCATGAATTAAACTGATATTTTCAGTTAAGATAGGAAACATCTCTCTTGCTGAAATAAGCGTTGTGATGAAATCTTCCATCTCATTAAACTTTTTGATATATAGTTCTTTAAACTTCATAGCCTTTGGTCCGGTATAGCCCATTGCCAAAATGGTAAAACCGTCTCTTGTTAACAGATAGCATGGTAGTTTTCTTCCAGTAGTATCTCTATATTCACTGAGCGCAAAATTGAGCTCAGTGAATTCTTCACTTAAACCAGAGTCAGTTGATACTACTTTTCTGATATCCCTTAGCACTTCTTTATGATTCTTCTCAAAGAACTGTGCAACAAATCTGCTGTCTACTCTGGCGGTATTATTCTTGTCAGCCATAATGCCATAATCATTCATTGGAATCATTGCTTTCATGATTAACACCTCCGTTCACACATCTGCTTAATTCTTCTACTGCCACTTGGAGCTCTTTTATTTGCTGGTCTCTTACCTTATCCATTGTTTCCAAGTAGGTGATTTTTTCTTCAATAGTCATCTATTTGACCTCCTGTAATTTTTTTGAAGGCACTATTACCTTCTAAATCACAGGCAAAGAAAAAGAGCGGAGAGTAAACCCCGCTCAAAATTTTTCTAATCTTTTTTATAAAATTCGCATTCATAACCATCTGCACGAAGAAGTAATCCCTTCGCCCAAGGTGGCGTTCTTCCCATTTGCTCACATACTGCAGTAAGGCTCATTCTTTTATCTGCCTCTATTATTATTTCATCGTGAACATGAGCTACTATCTGGCAGTTTCTTAATGTTTTCATAGCAAAAATCAAAATATCTCTCGCTGTCCCTTGAATAATGTTTTCTACAAATTTAGGACCATAACTTTCCAGTCTTTCCCACTTTTTTGCATTACCTACTCCTTCATAAGTAACTGACTCTCCACCGAATTTATTCTCGCCAATTCTAGGTTTTACATAGGCAAGTTTTCTCCCTGAAGGAAGTTCTATAAATAAAAATCCACTTTTCCATGAGAATTTTATGCCATGAGTTTTAGTATCTATTCTTTGCTTTATACAGGTTTTGACTGCTCTATCTACATCCCACCAAAGGCTAGTAATCATAGGATTTGAGTTTCTCCAAGCATCCACCAGTGGCTGAAGCTCTTCTTCAGTAACTCCCATATCAAGTGCTCCCATAGCTTTTAAGGCACCTACCGAACCACCATATCCAAGTGCAAGTTCTGCGATTTTTCCTTTTTGTCTAAGGTGGCTATTTACCCCATGCTTTTCAACAGGAACTCCAAACATCTGACTAGCCGATGAACAATAAATATCTTTACCTTCTTCAAAGACTTTCATTCTCCATTTTTCCCCTGCAAGCCATGCAAGGACTCTTGCTTCAATGGCAGAAAAGTCAGCCACAATAAATTTGTTATTATTCTGTGGTACAAAGGCTGTTCTAATAAGCTGTGATAAGGTATCTGGGATATCTTCATATAATATTTCAAGTGCATCCACATTTCTCTCTCTTACAAGTGCTCTTGCCTCAGCTAAGTCTGGTAGATGGTTTTGTGGTAGGTTTTGCAACTGAACAAGCCTTCCTGCAAATCTTCCGGTTCTATTTGCACCATAATATCGAAACATTCCTCTTTCCCTATTATCTGTACAGGTAGCATTTTTCATAGCTGTATACTTCTTAACTGATGACTTGGATAACTGCTGTCTTAAAGTAAGAACTTCTACTAGTTCGTCTGATGCAGTCTTTATTTCTTTTGCTACCTCCTTTTTGCCTAAAGACTCCATTTCAAGCCCATGTTCAGATAGCCAAGTTCTCATCTGAAGAACTGAGTTAGGATTTTCAAGTCCGGTAATTTCTGTTAGCTCTTGCATAAGACTAGCCTTTACATCGCTATCTAATTTAATTGCCGATTCAACAAGAACAGGATCAATAGCTATTCCTCTATCATTGATTTCCTGGTCTAAATAAAACTCATCCCATATGTCTTCTGAAATAGGAAAATTAGATAGTTTTGCCTGAATTCCCATTTCTACTTCCACATCACGCTTGTTATACGATTTGAATTGTTCCCACTTTTTTTCATCATGAAAATGACTATTTCTTCTTCTGCCACCATTAACCTTTGTTGGAGTGCAAGGCATACAGAAATACTTGATTAGATTTTTCCCTTCGCTTAATTTCTGCTTGTCTAGTCCTAGCACAGCACCCACTCCTTCAAGGGATAATGGAAGTCCCAGTGTTGCTGACCAAATCATGGTGCATTTCCAAGAAGTCGGATTTAAAAACATCGCCATTGATGTACTAAGTTCATTATTATCATAAAAAGGATCTAGACTGATACCTTTATCTCTTAAATACCTTGATAAACAGACTCTCTCAAATTGTGCATTAAATGCCCATTTACTTATTTTCTCATCAGTGAGTGCGTCCAATATTTCAGCAGGGATTTTCTCTCCTTTTGCTAAATCTATGACTTTAACTTCACTCCCATCAATGCTGTAAGCAAATAAGAGTATTTCAAAATCATCGGATTCGGCATATTTATATACTCCCGACTTTTTCAAATTAACAGAAGAAAAGGTCTCCAAGTCCAGTGATAGTGTCTTTATTCCAGCCATCCATATATCCTCCTTGTTTTGATATTACTAACGGTGGTTTGTGATACCCCATATAATTCAGCTATTTCATAGCCACGATAACCACATAAGAATCTAAATCGAATGTCATATACATCCTTTATAGAAAGTTTTCTCCATCGTCCACCGTCGTTATAAACATCTAATATATTTTCACTTCTTGTACCGTAACGAAGATTTTCAACTCTGTTATCCTTTGAATGACCGTTATTGTGTAGAACCTCATTTCCTAAAGGGCATTCTCCTAAAAAAGTACGTGCTATTAGTTGATGTACGGGGATTCCATTCGTTCCATGTCCAAGAACAACAGAAACATGTCCTGCTTTGCAGTATTTACCTGGTTTCAAAATTCTGCCTTGAACTGTTCTCTGAAACTCACGCCCTGTAAAATGACAAATTCCCCTTACTTTTCTTGTTAAGCTACGTATCCGCCCCTCGCTACTTGCTTGATATTTCCCCTCATATCCAGGAATATCTTTCCATATTTCGTTCATTACTCCTCCTTAAACAAACAGGTGGCAAGGTTGCCCCCACCACCCGATTTCTGTTATTCTTTCATTATTTGTTTCTAATGTCCTTCCATATCCTGAAAACAGGTAATGAGTACAGAGCTCCTATGCCAAGAAGTCATCATCTTCAAGGCTTGTAAAATCATCAGAAGCATTACTTCTTCCACTAAGTGGCTCACCATCTCTAATCTTTTGAATGTTTCCAAGTCCACAGGCAATTCCCTTATTACCATTTGAGTTAAAAGCATAAAAGCTAATGGATACACGAGCATAACAGCCTGAATATACTTCACTTCTATCAAGAATAGGTTTTACAGCTTTATCTACAATTTGAGGTGCTGTCACGCTATTTGCGTTGATGAAATAATGACCTTTATATGCCTCATCATCACGCTCAATATCTCCATCTCGAAGAGGTAATTTAATAGCAGCCTTGTTTGGTTTCTTTCCACCAAACTTCCCGATTCCTTCTTCGATTGCAGCATCAATTGCCTTTTCAATTGCCGTAATTGTTTCTTTATCATCCTTTGGAATAAGAAGAGATACACTATACTTCTCAGGCCCTCCATTGATTGATTTTGGCTCCCAGCCATTAAAATATGAAAGTCTTGTGTCTTTTCCTGTGATTAGCTTTGTTCTACTAATATTTGCCATTTTAATTTTCCTCCGTTATTTCATTAAATTCGTTTTTTACATTTGATACATTTACTTTCTGACGCTTATCTGAGTTGGGTACAAGCGTCAACTTTCCAGGTGGTTTGATTATGAGGTCACCTAGAATATCCTCAAATTTCTTCTTTCCCATAAGTTTTTGCATTTCAGTGAGTGTAATTAGACTGGTCTTGAAAATATCGGAATAGCCATTTTCTTTCGCCTTTTCTATTACTGCATTTTCATCCTTATACTTTCTTACAGACCTACCTTCTACTACCTTAAAGCCTTCCCACTCTTTACCGTGATTAACTGCCATCTCTGTTGCATATGCCAAGATGCTATTTGCCCATGAAGTCAAATCCGGAATAACCACTAGAATTTCTTCTACTTCGGCATCTGTTAATAGTGGTGGTAGTTTAAACTCATCCTTTGCAAGTTTCAGCTTTTCTTCCGCCCTTGCTCTACACCTAACTGCAGCCTTACAAAATTTGCACCAATCACCTGAGCAATATTCCCCCTCGCCTTTCATAGCAAGCTCTGCTTTAGGCTTTAGAACTTCCTCTGCCCACTTCTTTAGTTCTTCTGTAGCAATTATCCAAGTAGACACATTTTCCCTTCTAGGTTGAAAGATTGACATACTGACTTCCTTGATGTCATATAGGCTCTCATAAATTGCTAGTGCTCCAAGTGCATAGCATTTCATCTGTGAATTGTCATAGGCATCAACAAGAACTCCCTGCCCATACTTAAAGTCAATTATGGAAAGCCTATCATCTGAAACAATCAAGCAGTCGGCAGTTCCAAAACCATCTGGGACATACTCTGAAAAATCTACTTTCTGTTCAATCAAAATAGCCGGATCCTTACACTTCTGTTTGGCTAATTCATATTGCTCCAAAACAAAATCCACATAGGCATCAGTACATTCTTGCATTTCATCGGAGTCATAATCAGATACAGGTCTTTTACTTCGCATCTTCAATGCCTTTTTCAGCTTATGCTCACAAAAAGCATGTGCTGCCGTTCCTTCCTCGGCTGCAGATGAACTGGTATTTTCAAACTCTAGTTCAAGCACAGCACTTGGTGTACAGTTAAGCCACCTATGGGAACTTGATGGAGATAAAATTGCGTGGCCCAGGCCAGCCTCTCTTGCACCTTTGGTACAATTCACCTTCTGTCTAGTCAATTTTGATTTCCTCCGCTTCTTTTAATAGCTGACTGTAGTTTTCCTTTGGTACATCAGATAACTTCGTTCCGCCAAACTTTACAATCAGCTCTTTAACCTCTGCAGTCTTCCCATGCTGACTTAAGGTAGCAAGTACCGCTCTTAAGTCTTCCAGTTTTACCTCTTTTGACTTCGGTACTTTTTCTTCCTTTTCATCTTTTATCAGCTCCTTTAGATTTTTCACGAGCGATTCTAAGTCTGTGATGATGTTTTTAATTACTTCTTTTTTCATGATTACATTTCTCCTTTTAATACTTCTTTGACATCTACAGATTCAACGGTTTCTCCGGGTTTAAGAAGATAGACCTGTGTATAATCTCCAAACAGCCACTTAATAATCTTTGATGGAAGTTTTCTGATTGCACCTTTAAGCACAGGTGTCTTTTTTCCATCTTCATTTGTTACATTAATTACGACTTTGTGTTTCATAGCTTTGCCTCCTTTCTGTAGGGCTCGTATTCTCCCTTACAAATCACAGGCAAATAAAAAGGCAAGGTAGTAAACCCTGCCTAAAAATTTTTTATCTTTTCATGTTTTTTCTGATTACATCATACGCAGATGCCAGTCTCTTTGTTATTGCCATCTTGGTTACGCCAAGCATATCTGCAATTTCCTTTTGTGTGTATCCGTCAATAAACTTAAGATCAAGAACCTCCCGCTGTTTATCTGATAGAAGTTCCCTTATATCTTCCATCTCCTCTGACCATTCAAACTTGTCATCAAATGGAACTGCTGTTGCTGCAATAACGCTGGTCTTGTCTTCATCAATCTCATTTTCAAAAGCAAAATCTAAAGATAGATTATAATTTGATGGAAAAGCCTCGCTGACAGCATCTTTGATAGCGTCCTTATTTGGTTCATAGCCATGTTGAAGTTTGAATTTTTGAACATACTCTTTTTCGAATGCCTTAATTCTTTCTTTTTCTTCATCACTTCTTTCCGGTTTAAGATTCTTACAATTGTAATAAACCACACTATCATCCAGTGCATGAAGTCTTTTAATGTCCATCTCAGTTACACCATCTTCTCCTGGTCTAAGTACTACCATTTCTGTTGTGTACCCACCACTTTCCGTTCTAACTTGATATGAGTATTTGTATACTCCACGTTCTGCTTGTTTCGTTTTACGAATTCTCATTAGATATCCCTGCCTTTCTGCCGATTGCAGTAGGACGAAGGGATACAAAAAGAGCCGATGCTATATGAAGCACCGACTCTCTTGCCTAAAAATAGCCATAGAAAAATAGAGGTACCTCACATAGCACCTCACAGATAAATCCGTGAGTGCCGTATGATGTATCCCATCGCCCTATAGCTAATCAGGCTCTGTGATAATTTAGTTGTGCAGGCCGATTATTAATCAGTCACTGCTTAGTAAGTGAGTTTTCTAAAACCCACCCCCTAATTTGCAAAGTACTATTTATAAAAGAGTTACTAGTACTTTTTGGCACCTACCTGCCTTTTTTGGTTTGTGCTAGTGCACTACCAGCTACAGACTTTGCTTTACTTCCATAACGACCATCTCTAAGAATTGAACTTGCTTTAGAAGCAACTCGTTTAGAAGTCTGTTTTGAATTCTTTGCCATTTATGTCACCTCCCTCTTTGCACAGAGTTTCTTGTTTATTGCCAAGAATTCTGATATAATATTTTTAATAGAAAATATGAGAATTTCTATACCTATATCCTACCAATTCGACCTATTTGAATTCAGGAACTTACGGAAGCATTCGGAAGCTTGCGGAAGAAATAATGAAAGGAGGTTATTTCGTGGAATTCAAAGATTATGCACAAGGACTAAAACCATATTTTTCCTTCGGAAAAAACGATGCAGATTTTTTTGTAGACATGATTGGAAATTTTATAAAAGACTCTGTTATGGATAATTGTAAAATTTTAGACAATATGCCTGATACTCAGGCAAGATATATAAATGGAAACTCTATCAGTAAAAAGGATGCCTTGTTTCTCTTTGAAAATAAAGATATAGACAAATATATTCAGTGGGTTCATGAATGCATTGAAAAATCTGATTCTTATACAGACATATGTGAATGGTTACAAAATAACGGTTTAACTGGTTCTGCTCCCGACATCGAATGTTATGAGCTTTTAGCATCGATTTTTCTGTCTATTACTAAGAAATCCAAAGCGAAAAAAAAGACCTCCTCCCCCTTTGAAGAAAGTCTTAATTTAATAAAGGATATTAATACAAAAGTTGCCTCTTTACCCCGCCCAATATTTGTTCAAGTACCAGATATTGCTTCTCCCATCGAATCACCATATATTCAGGAACTTTATGCAGCATATGGTGATGCAGAAGCAGTTAAAAATTTTTCTAATAAGGATCTTCCGCATTATCCTGACTACGAAGACGATTTAAATGATCGCAGGATTGATTTCTATGCCGCAGTTTCTATTGAACGCAGTTTATTAGAATTGGATGCTGATAATCTGTCCAATCAATTTGACGTTCTAAAGGAAGAAACGCTTGATGGAGTTAAAGATACAAATAGGAAAAAGTATGCTAACGGATATGAAAAAATGCTATCTGTCATGGAGCAAGCCTCAACTCTACAATATAGAAATTATTTACTAAGCCAGTCACCTTATTGGATAAGTAATAAAATACAGAAAGGCGTTTGTCATCATTTAGTAAATGACGGCAAGCTTAGGTGGGTGAAATAAAATGGCTAAAAAAGAACTATTTGGATCTGTTTTTGAATCTTCTCTTCGTATACTGTTATTACTGGATGTACTCAATGATATTCCATTGAATGAATCACAAATTACATCTATTGATTTCATGGCCATATATGGTAATGATTATGGAATTTCTGATGAAAATTTACATGGGTATGGAATATTTAGACATAGCGAGTTTTCTGCAAAATCAAGGTCCATTTCTCTAGCATTAAAAAAATTAGTTTTAGAATCATCCGTAGATTTTATTTCTAATAGACGAATTGTCAAATCAAATGCAACACCTATGGTAAGATACCAAAAAGTTTTTCTATAGGTGTATTATATTTTATACATTTTCTAGGTCTGTTATTCATTAAATTTAAGTTGTAATTTAAATCATCAATATTTACTTCT
>DATCYL010000119.1:0-1585 GCA_036570305.1 Lachnospiraceae bacterium | reverse complement strand
CAATCTGAGGCTGAGCAACAATCTCAAGCTTACTCTCAGCAGCAGCCTTAGCATACTCTGTAGGAATTAATGCATTGGCAGCATCTTCATAAAAGACACCTACACCATACATTTTTTCAATCATAGCTCTCGGAGCTTTTCCCTTACGAAATCCCGGGATTGAGATGCGTCCTCTATTTTTTAAATAAGCCGCCTGAAGTGCTTTTTCAAATTCATCAGCAGAAACTTCAATTGTTAATTTTGCCATATTTTTTTCTAAATTTTCAACCTGTACACTCATTATTTTAATATCCTCCTTAAGTTACTGTACCCCTAAAGCTCTTCTATTTGACTTTACGGATTCATGTAAATCCTATCTATTCTATTTACATTACAGTCATTTTCCAAGTATAGCACATTTATTTTAAAAGTGCTAGTGTTTTTCATGCCCAAAGCCAATACTTTGTTGAATTCTAACAGCTTCCTTTTCATCCACCAAAACCTTTACTAATTCCAGAGAAAATGCAATAGAACTTCCCATGCCCTTGGCTGTGATAATATTGCCGTCTCTAACTACTTTTTGGGGCAAAATTTTAGCCCCCTTTAGTGCTACTTCATAGCCCGGATAAGAGATAGCTTCTTTCCCCTCTAAAATTCCCAGTTCTCCAAGGATACTTGGAGCTGCACAAATTGCACAAAGCCATTTATCCTCTTTTTTTGCAAAGTCTTTTAATCTTTCCATAAGTTCCGACTTTTTCTTTAAATTTAAAGTTCCCGGCATCCCTCCCGGCAATACCAGCATAGAAACCTGGGAAAAGTCCACCTCTTCATAGAGACAATCTGCCTCCACAGGAATTTGGTGACTTCCGACTACTCTTTTATCTGCTCCCACAGAGACCGTCTCCACTTCCTGATTCGCTCTTCTTAAAATATCCACGACTGTTAAGGCTTCAATTTCTTCAAAGCCCTCTGCCAAAAAAACACTTATTTTCCCCATGCAAAACACCTCCAATATTAGCGATTATAGCATGATTCCTTAGGACTGTGCAATATCACTCACCTGTGTTATACTTGCAAAACAAGTGACTTTTATCACATTTTATTTTATGAAAGGGAAACTTACCTATGGAAATAGAAAGAAAATATCTAATCAAGCAACCGCCACAAAATCTTTCCTCTTATGCTCACCTTGAAATTGAGCAGGGCTATCTATCGACGGAACCGGTTCTTCGTATACGCCGCCAGGACAATGACTATATTCTTACCTACAAATCAAAAGGACTCTTGGAAAGAGAAGAATATAATCTTCCCCTGACCAAAGAGTCCTATGACCATCTAAAAGAAAAAACCGACGGTATCCTAATTTGCAAAACTCGCTACCAAATTCCCTATCTTGAAAAATATACCATTGAACTGGATATTTTTCATGGACATTATCAAGGCTTAGTCTTAGGTGAGGTAGAATTTGCAAGCAGAGAGGATGCCATGTCCTTTACCCCTCCTACCTGGTTTGGCGAGGAGGTAACTTTCCTAAGCAAATATCAAAACAGTTCTTTAAGCAAGGGATTCTAGCTCTCCCTTGCTTTTTTCGCACAAACTCGCATAG
>DATCYL010000118.1:0-5919 GCA_036570305.1 Lachnospiraceae bacterium | reverse complement strand
ATAGTCTCACACCTAACCTCCCTTCAGTTGTAGATTGTGCTTAAATACAACTGATTGGGTATTTTTTATTGCACTATTAGTAGTATATCAAAATATCCCAAAAGGTCAAGTATTATTTTAGCTGAGATTGCAAAATTTCATAAACACTCTCAATAGCCCGGGAAATCTTAGAAACATCTTTGCCTCCTGCCTGTGCCATGTTAGGGCGACCACCACCGCCACCACCGACAATCGGTGCTATCTGCTTAATAAGATTTCCTGCATGAGCTCCTGCTTTCATAGCATCTTCTGTCGCAAATGCCACCAAATTCACTTTACCATCCAGGTCAGATGCCAAAACAACAACTCCGCTTCCAAGTTTTTCTTTTAACTGGTCTCCCATATCTCGCAAACCATTCATATCAATGCCTTCTACAGCAAAAGCAAGTACATTAATTCCTTTTACTTCTTTTACCTGATTCATGACATCTTTGACTGCTTCTTTTGCCATTTTACTCTTTAAGGAATCTAATTCTCCCTGTAAAGACTTTATCTCCGACTGTAAATGTCCTACTCTATCGATTAAATCTGCCGGTTTTGTTTTTAAAATTTTTGCCAGATCATTTAAAGTAGATGCCAGATTTTCATAGTAAGCAAAAAGACCTGCTCCTGTCAAAGCCTCAATACGACGAACCCCCGCAGCGACTCCTGCCTCGGAAATAATTTTAAAAGCTGCAATCTGCCCTGT
This sequence comes from Lachnospiraceae bacterium, assembly GCA_036570305.1. Taxonomy (GTDB): domain Bacteria; phylum Bacillota; class Clostridia; order Lachnospirales; family Lachnospiraceae; genus JAQVHQ01. Next base: position 5,192 of record DATCYL010000118.1, on the reverse strand, counting down.
AGAGCTTACATGTGTTCCACCACACAGCTCTTTGGAAAAATCGCCCATAGATACCACACGAACATCTTCTTCGTACTTTTCGCCGAACAGAGCCATCGCTCCACTCTTTTTAGCATCATCTATATTCATTATTTTGGTATCTACTATGACATTTTTCTGAATTTCTTCATTAACCAGTTTTTCCACCCTGGAAATCTCTTCTTCCGTCATGGCTGAAAAATGAGCAAAATCAAAACGTAAACGATTTGGTGCTACCAAAGATCCCTTTTGTTCTACATGAGAGCCCAAAACTTCCTTCAAAGCCTTTTGTAAAAGGTGTGTCGCACTATGGTTTTTGCAAGTATTCAAACGCAAAGTCTCATCTACTTTTAGACTTACCTTATCATTTAAAGAAAAACTTCCCAAAACCACACAACCTACATGTCCGATTTTTCCTCCGGATAATTTAATTGTTTCTTTTACTTTAAACTCACCGCACGGAGAGGAAATGATTCCCTGATCCCCTTCCTGTCCACCCATAGTTGCATAAAAAGGTGTAATTTCCGTAATAATGGTTCCGCACTCACCCTCAGACAAAGTTTCTACAACTGACTCTTGTGTTTTTACCCCATCCTCATTTTTTATCTCTACTTTATTTGTCATAGCCTTGATAAGCGAAGACGCCTGCAAACTGCCGTAGCCAACAAACTCGGAAGTAAGCGCTACATCCAACTGGTCATAAACCGTGGCATCCGCCCCCATATAATTGGACTCTTTTCTGGCAGATCTTGCCTTTACCCTTTGTTCTTCCATGGCAGTCTTAAAGCCTTCTTCATCCAGATCATATCCCTTTTCCTCTAAAATTTCCCTTGTTAAATCCAATGGAAATCCATAGGTATCATATAACTTAAAAGCATCTGCTCCTGAAAGCATTTTTATACCGGATACACTCATCTGCTCCTGCATTTCCTCTAAAATGCGAAGTCCCTGATCAATCGTCTTGTTAAACTGTTCTTCTTCCTTAGTTAAAACGGTAAAGATAAAGTCTTTTTTCTCTTCCAATTCCGGATATCCGTCTTTTGACTCTGCAACAACAGTAGCACTCAATCTGGACAGGAAATTATCCTTAATACCAAGCAAACGTCCATGTCTTGCCGCACGGCGGATAAGACGTCTAAGCACATATCCTCTTCCTTCGTTAGTCGGCATAACACCGTCTGAAATAAGGAAGGTAGCTGAACGGATATGATCTGTGATTAAACGAATAGAAACATCTTTTGCATAATCTTCCTTATATATCACTCCGGCAAGCTCACACACTTTATTTCTCAAAGCCTGTATGGTATCTACATCAAAAATAGAATCGACATCCTGTACCACTACCGCAAGTCTTTCAAGCCCCATACCTGTATCGATATTTTTATTTTTTAATTCTTCATAGTTTCCTTTTCCATCATTTTCAAACTGTGTAAATACATTATTCCACACTTCGATATAACGATCACAGTCGCATCCTACCGTACAGTCTTCTTTATCACAACCGTACTTTTCCCCACGATCATAATAAATTTCTGAACATGGACCACAAGGGCCTGCACCATGCTCCCAAAAATTATCCGCTTTGCCGAAACGGAAAATTCTATCTGCCGCTATACCTATTTCTTTATTCCAAATTTCAAAAGCTTCGTCATCATCCTGATAAACCGATGGATAGAGCCTATTGGGATCAAGTCCTACTTCCTTGGTCAAAAACTCCCATGACCATGCGATTGCTTCGTGCTTAAAATAATCTCCAAAAGAAAAATTTCCCAACATTTCAAAAAAAGTTCCATGGCGTGCAGTTTTCCCTACATTCTCAATGTCTCCTGTACGAATACATTTCTGACAGGTTGCAACTCTGGTTCTTGGCGGGATTTCTGCTCCCGTAAAATATGGCTTTAATGGTGCCATTCCTGCATTAATCAACAATAGACTTTTATCATTTTTGGGCACCAGCGAAAAGCTGTTCATAACCAAATGACCTTTACTCTCAAAAAAATCAAGAAACATTTTTCTCAATTCATTTACTCCGTACTTATTCACTTTCTATTCCTCCACTCTTTTGTCTTTTAAAAGGCATTTATTTACCTTAATTCTTTTATTCTACAAGGCAAGCAAAACAAGCTTAACCAATCAAAACTATGTTTTATCATACCATAGGATTTTTTATATTTCAATCGTCTTGATAAGAGGACAAGCCCTCCAAAAAATTCTTCTTCTATAAATCGCTTTCCTTGACCTGTCCTTTTCTGTCATACAAAAGAAGCTCCTTTTTAATCACCCGGTATGCTTTCGGACTCTCTCCAAAATGACTTTTAAAAATTCTTGAAAAAGCAAGCGCGTCCTCATACCCCACCGCAGATGCCACCTCATTGATAGAGAGTGCTGTCGTACGAAGCAAAAAACTCCCCTTTTCCATCCGCAAATTTACGATATAATCCTGGGGTGAACATCCCATTACATGCTTAAAACAAGTGCTAAAATAACTTCTACTGATACCTGCCCTGTCTGCCAGCTCACCTATTTTGAGTTTTTGGGAATAATTTCTATCTATATAATCCACGGCACTTTTGATATAAAGACTGTCCTGCACCGACACATCCTTCTTTTTAGTCACATTCACCTTACTATAGTCTTCTATCATAGTAGCAAAAAACATAAGAGTAAGCCCGGCTCTTTTTATTTCAGACGCCATCGTTAAGTCATGATTTATCAGCATTTGGTCCACATATCGATAAAGCCTGTCCACATCTTCCACTCTTCTTACCGGAGACTCTTCATAAAAACCGCTTTCTTTTGTATATTCTTCGGCTTTTGTTCCATTATAGCCTATCCAAAAGTAGGACCAGGGATTTTCTCTATCCGCTTCATACCACGCCTCCACTTTAGGTGATATCACAAAAGCATCTCCCCTCTCTAAAGAATACGTTCTTCCCCCTATAGTAAGACTCCCTTTCCCTCTCCAAACCACATGTATGACATAATTATTTCTTTTATTAGGACCAAATCTATGCCCCGCTTTACAGTCTTCCTGACCGCAATAGCACATATTAAAATCTACCCATTCACGCCTTAAGTTTTCAAGACACCGATAGCCGACTCCGTCCGTATAATTAGAAATTTTTTCCATACTTCCTCCTTATTTAAATGTCCTATAAAAGATTTTACCATAAAAGCTAAAGAAACAGAGTCAAAAAATCAAACTATCCTAATCTAATGATAAGCACATTTTTTAATTATCCGTTTTTACCATATCAAGAAGTCAAACTTCTATAAATATTTATAAAAATAAAAGATAAGAACTAAGCAAGACTTAATTCTTATCTTTTATATATTACTTTAACATTTTATAAGTGTGTAAATAATTGATGCAAAATCTCCACCTTGCCTATTTAAGTCTTCTCTATCTACAGGAATACCTAGGTACATAAGCTCATCACCATAAGCTTTAAAACTTTTTTCTTTACCTTCTATTTCATAACTTACCTGATATTTCGTCTCCGGACACAAGCCTGCAAGTTTAAATCTTACAAAAGAATCATTTACAGTATTTAATCTTTGATAAAACATAGCTATAGCCTCTTCTTTTTCCTTTGACACCACAGCCCAGGCAGTTTCATTTCCTTTAAAAGGATTTTCTATTCTATAGAAATCACCCTTAATCTGGATAAGCTCCCTATGTTTTTTCATAAATTCTACCTGTTTTTTAACAGCCGCAATTTCTTCCTCCGATAGGAGATTTAAATCCAACTCATACCCAAAAGTACCGAAGTAGGCAACTGCCGCTCTGCTATCTAAAGGAGTCTTTCTAAATAACTGGTGGTTTGGAACCGCCGATACATGAGAGCCCATAGTAACGATAGGGTAAACATAGGATGTACCGTACTGTATTTTGGTTCTTTCATTGGCATCTGTATCATCGGAACACCAAGCCTGTGGAGCATAAGCAAATAAAGCAGGATCAAATCTTGCTCCGCCGCTTGCACAAGACTCAAACAAAACATGCGGAAAAGCCTTAGTAAGTTTATCATAAAGTTTGTAGACACCCAAAATATATCTGTGCATAAACTCACCCTGGCGGTCACTTGGCAAGGCTCTTCCAAAAGGCTCTGTCATATATCTGTTCATATCCCATTTAATATAAGACACCTTGGCACTTAAAATCTCAGCCATTCGCTCATAGAGATAATCAATAACCGCATCATTGGTCATATCAAGAACATGCTGGTGTCTTGACTGACTCTCGTAGCGGTTAGGTGTACCGATTAGCCAATCAGGATGTGCCCTATAAAGTTCACTATCCTTATTAAGCATTTCCAACTCTACCCAGATACCAAACTTCAGTCCCATAGCTTCCACTTTTTCTGCCAGACCGCTTACTCCGTCAGGAAGTTTAGTCTTATTTACAAACCAGTCCCCAAGACCTCTGTAATCGTCATTTCTATTACCAAACCATCCATCATCAAGCACGAAAAGCTCTACGCCTACCTCTTTTGCCTTTTGAGCTATCGCTAATATTTTCTCTTCTATAAAGTCAAAATAAGTAGCTTCCCAGTTATTTAATAAAATAGGACGGGCATTATCTCTCCACTTTCCTCTTAACAGACGCTTTCTGTATAAATCATGGTAAGCATGACTCATTCCGTTAAATCCGTGATTGCTATAAACCATAACTACTTCAGGAGTTACAAAACTTTCTCCCTTGGTCAATTTCCATTTGAAGCCTTCCGGATGTATACCCAGACTTACTCTTGTCATTTCATGTGTGGAAACTTCCACCTGCGCAAGAAAATTTCCGCTATAAACAAGACTAAAGCCATAAACTTCTCCTGCTTTTTCTGTAGTTTCAGGCCTTGCCAATGCTATAAAAGGATTATGATCCGCACCGGAACCGGTTCCATTTACCGTTCCTACGGATTGCATACCGACTTCTAAGCGTCTCTTTTTAATAAATCTCTCTCTGGCCCAAGCACCTGAAAAATGTAACATATCATAGTTCATATCGAGAAAGTCTACATTCATACTGAGGGCTCTATCAAGAAAAATCGCTTCTTCTCCCTCATGTTTAAATTCTGTATGTCTTGTAATTACAGGATAATTCTCATAAATTGTATAGGTAAGAATCATTTCCGTCTTTGTAAGGCTATCAAAAAGACGAATATTTAAGGTCGTAG
>DATCYL010000117.1:0-8124 GCA_036570305.1 Lachnospiraceae bacterium | reverse complement strand
AAAGACATATTCTTGTATCTGCCTACTTAAACGCCATCGTTCTTCTTCTGTCAATGAATCTCTTAAATTTAAACTTCGCTTTCTAATGACCTCTTTTGTTTCCATATTTTTCTCCAAGGTTAACAATGGAACCGTCCGCTTCTTTTACATCAATATTGTCAAGTTGAGAGCGTAAATTCATCTTCATAGCTTCAATATATTCTCGTCTAAGCTTTGCCTGCTCTAATTTTTCTTCTTCTGTAAGTCCTTGCGCCTTTGCTTTTCTTGCTAAAACATTAATTCTTTCTATTGTCTCTAAATTCATTTTCCCTCATAGCATTTCCACCTTAAAAATAAGAATAGAAATTTCCTTTCCTATAAACTTGTCCTAATATTCTTTATAATAGTTTTTCTATATAATCAATCAAATAAAATTCTTCTTTTTTATGAGCCAGAAATAGGGTTCCCTCTTCCTGACCGCCAATGAGCCTGTGAAGGATATGGAAATCCTTTCCATTAGCAATCATCATATCGGCACCGGCACTGGTAGCAATAATCGCTGCCGTCAGCTTTGTAGCCATTCCTCCGGTTCCCACCTTGCTTCCTGTCGTTTTCTTTCCCATATCTAAAAGGCTCTCATCAATAGTGTCCACTATACTAATAAATTTCGCCGCTTCATTAGTTCTGGGATCATCTGTATAAAGTCCGTCAATATCCGATAATAAAATCAAAAAATCCGCACCTATTAAAGCTGAAACGACTGCTGAAAGTGTATCATTATCACCAAATTGAATCTCATAGGTAGAAATTGTATCATTTTCATTAACAATAGGGATTACACCCATCTTTAAAAGTTCTTCAAAGGTATTTTTTGCATTTCTACGGTTAAGATCATTAATCATAGTATCCTTTGTCATGAGAACCTGAGCAGCCGTCTGATTATACTCTGCAAAAAGCTTTTGGTAAATCATCATCAGTTTTGCCTGTCCTATGGCGGCACACGCCTGCTTTTTTGCAATTTCCGTAGGCTTTCTATCCATACCCATGCTACTGCTTCCCACGCCGATGGCTCCTGAAGAAACCAAAACTACTTCTTTGCCCTGATTTCTTAAATCACTCACCTCCCGAACCAAAATTTCCATTTTAATTAAGTCCAGCTTTCCTGTCTCGGGGTGAATTAAAGAAGACGTTCCTATCTTAATAACAATTCTTTGCTTTTCTTTTAACTGCTCTCGAATCCCCATTGTATCTCCTACCTTTTGATGTCTAATTTTTCTAAAATAACTCTCTGTTTTTCTTCCATCAGCTTCGCTTCATCAGCATTTATATGATCGTATCCCATTAAATGTAACATGCTATGAGTCAACAAAAATGCGTACTCTCTTAAAATGGAATGTCCATATTCTTTTGCCTGCTCCTCCATGCGCGGAAGACAAAGCATAATATCTCCCAAAACAATCTCTTTAGTTTCAGGATTCTGATAAAGTGTCGCTTCTTCTTTAAGGAAGTCAAATTCTCCTGCCCTATCATAGTCCAACATGGGAAATGACAAAACATCTGTCACCCTATCTATCTGCCTATATTCCTTATTTATCTCCCTAATCTCTTCTTCTCCTGTAAGAACCAAATTTACCTCGCAGGCAAAAGGGAAACTTTCACAGGCAAGGGAAGCTTCTATGACTTGCTTGGCAATTTCTTTATAATCAAAATCAAAACTATAATCTATCTCTTTTTCTATAAGTAAAGACATCTGATCACCTATTTTTCCTTCTTCTTATTTCTCAAAGCACGGCTTGTCTGCCTATTTTCATAGACCTCGTAAGCCTGTACAATCTGCTGTACCAGGGGATGTCTTACCACATCCTTACTTGTCAATTCACAAAAAGCAATATCTTCTACCTTACTTAAAACTTTCATTGCCACTTCAAGCCCTGATTTTACATCTTTAGGCAAGTCCTTTTGGGTAGAATCTCCGGTTACAATTACCTTACTTCCAAAACCGATACGAGTCAAAAACATTTTCATTTGTGCCGGTGTTGTGTTTTGTGCTTCATCTAAAATAATAAAAGCATTATCCAAAGTCCGTCCTCTCATATAGGCTAGAGGAGCTACTTCAATTAATCCCTTTTCCATATTTTTAGCAAAGCTTTCTGCCCCCATAATCTGATACAGCGCATCATATAAGGGTCTAAGATAAGGATCTACCTTACTTTGTAAATCCCCCGGTAAAAAACCAAGCTTTTCTCCCGCTTCAATTGCCGGACGGGTAAGGATAATGCGACCTACCTCATCATTCCTAAAGGCTGTTATTGCCATAGCCATAGCAAGGTAAGTTTTTCCTGTCCCTGCGGGACCTATACCAAAAGTAATCATTTTATCTTTAATTTCCTGAACATACTTTTGTTGTCCCAGAGTTTTTGGTTTAATTGGTTTTCCATTAATTGTTCTACAGATGGTATCTTTATCTAATTGGCTGATATCATCATTAGATCCTTCCATGGAAAGAGAAATGGTGTAGTTTACCTGCTGTGCATCAATTATTTCTCCCTTTTGAGATAAAGCCAAAAGCTGGTCTATTGTCTTTTTTGCTCTCTCAATCCCATTTGCTTCACCGATAATTTTCAAAGTAGACTCCCTAAGAAGTATCGTTACTTGAAAATTACGTTCTATTGCCTTAAGGTGACTGTCATATAAGCCAAATATATTTTGTTGATCTTTTGCCGGAATTTCCATCAAAATTTCTGTAACTTGTGTATTCATCTTCTATCCTCAACTACGTATTATCACTGCTAGGCTACATTGTATCATTCCCCGCCGGAAAGAACAAGCACAGCCTTTTAATAAGACTTTCTTACCCCACCTCTATTTATGGTAGGGTTCATTGGCAATGATACGAAAGCTTCTGTAAATCTGTTCCAACAAAATCACTCTCATCAACTGATGGGGAAATGTCATCTTAGAAAAACTCATCTTTTCATGACTGTTTCTTATCAAACTATCCTCCAAGCCTAAAGAACCTCCTATCACAAAACAAATATTGCTTTTTCCCGTCACCTGTAACTTTTCTATACTTTTTGCAAATTCAAGAGAATCCGACATTTTGCCATCAATAGCAAGACTTATAACATAGTCATCTTCCCTTATCATTTTTCTAAGGCGCTCACCCTCTATTTCTTTTATTTTTTCTTCCAGAGCATAGCCTGCCTTATCGGGCGTTTTCTCATCTGCCACTTCTATAATTTCTAACTTACAATATCTCTGCAATCGTTTTGCATACTCTTCTATTGCATCTTTTAAATATTTCTCTTTTATTTTTCCTACACATAAAATTTTTATTCTCATTGTACTTTTCTCACCTAAAAAGCCTCGGATAGAAAACTCATGATTTTCTACCTGAGGCTCATTTTACATTAAAAAACTTTTACTTTTATTTGTTTGATAAATATTCATGAATACCACGAGCACCTGCTTTACCTGCACCCATAGCTAAAATAACTGTAGCCGCACCCGTAACTGCATCTCCTCCGGCATACACACCCTCTTTGGAAGTTTTACCAAACTCTTCATCTGCAATGATACATTTTCTCTTGTTTACATCCAATCCATAAGTTGTAGAAGAAATCAATGGATTTGGAGAAGTTCCAAGAGACATGATAACCGCATCTACTTCAATATCAAACTCAGATCCGGGAACCTGTACAGGTCTTCTTCTACCTGACTCATCCGGCTCGCCAAGTTCCATACGTACACAACGAATGCCTACTACATTTTCTTCTTCATCCGTAAGAATTTCCACCGGATTAGTAAGTAAATCAAAAATAACACCCTCTTCTTTTGCATGGTGTACTTCTTCCACACGAGCAGGCAACTCTGATTCACTACGACGATAGATTACATGAACTTCCGCACCCAAACGAAGAGCTGTTCTTGCAGCATCCATAGCTACATTACCACCACCTACAACTGCGATTTTCTTTGCATGGTAGATAGGTGTCTCATAGTCATCTTCAAAAGCTTTCATCAGGTTGCTTCTAGTCAAATATTCATTTGCAGAGAATACTCCTCTTGCATTTTCTCCCGGAATACCCATAAACATAGGAAGTCCTGCACCGGAAGCAATAAAGACTGCCTCAAAACCTTCTTCTGTTAACAACTCATCAACGGTAATAGATTTTCCGATGATTACATTTTTTTCAATCTTAACTCCCAAAGAGACAACATTGTCGATTTCTTTAGCGACAACTCTGTCCTTTGGTAAACGAAACTCCGGAATACCATAGACCAAAACTCCACCGGTCTTGTGAAGTGCTTCAAAAATAGTAACTTCATAACCAAGCTTTGCCAAATCACCTGCACAGGTAAGACCTGCCGGGCCTGAACCGATAACGGCAACTTTATGTCCATTAAGTTCTTTTGCCGGCTCAGGTTTAATTCCATTTTCACGAGCCCAGTCAGCTACAAAACGCTCCAACTTACCAATAGATACCGGATCTCCCTTTCTTCCACGGATACATACACCCTCACACTGAGTTTCCTGCGGACATACACGTCCACAAACTGCAGGAAGTGCACTCGACTCACTAATAATCTGGAAAGCTTCTTCCATGTTTCCGGCTTTTACCTGCTGAATAAATCCCGGAATATTAATAGACACCGGACATCCTTCGATACATTTTGCCTTTTTACAATCCAAACAACGAACAGCCTCTTCCATAGCCTCTTCTTTACTATATCCAAGACATACTTCCTCAAAATTTCTTGCTCTTACCTTGGCATCCTGTTCTTTTACAGGCACTCTATGTAATACGTCTCCCATTATTTGTCACCTCCACATACGCCACATCCACCATGGTGTGTATCGCCTTCACGCTGTTTTAAAAGTTTTCTTCCCTCTTCCGTCTTGTACATGGTCTGTCTCTTCATACATTCATCGAAATTAATAAGATGTCCGTCAAACTCCGGTCCATCTACACAGGCAAATTTCACTTCATCGCCAACAGTCAAACGACAGGCTCCGCACATACCCGTTCCATCTACCATGATAGGATTCATACTTACGATAATAGGAATATTTAATTCTCTGGTTGTAATTTCTGCGAATTTCATCATAATCATTGGACCGATAGCAACACAAAGATCATACTCTTTTCCCTGATTCTTTACCAGGTCATTAATAACATCTGTTACAAGTCCTTTTCTCATATAGGAACCGTCATCGGTTGTAATATAAAGATTTCCTGCAACCTCTCTAAACTCATCCTCTAAAATTACCAAATCTTTGGTTCTTGCGCCGATAATAACATCCGCTGCAATACCGTGTTCATGCAACCATTTTACCTGTGGGTAAACCGGTGCTGTACCTACTCCACCTGCAACGAAAAGAATTTTTTTATTTTTTACAGTCTCAAAATCATCTGTTACCAATTCAGATGGACATCCCAAAGGACCTACGAAATCTTCAAAATAGTCGCCCTCTTTTAACTCTTTCATTTTCTGTGTAGAACTTCCGATTGGCTGAAAAACAATCGTAATCAAACCCTCTTCACGATTATAATCACAGATGGTAAGAGGAATACGTTCCCCGTGTTCATCCACCTTTGCAATAATAAACTGCCCGGGTTCACAATGTTTTGCAATTCTAGGTGCTTCGACATCCATTAAATAGTTAACGGCATTTAGCTGAACTGCCTTCCTAATCTTGTACATAAAATACCTCCTAAACATAAAATGCATTCATAAATAAGCCACTATTTCTAGTGAATATTCTTTTTCTATATTAATACAGCTTTTCTTTATTTACAAGCACGACTATGGAATTTTTGACAAAAAAACAACAATCTTCATAAAAAAGTTATGGAAAATCCCCTTATAGGGAATTTTCCACATAATTTTCAAACTCTTCCATACTCATAAGAACTTTTCTAGGCTTTGTTCCCTCTTCAGGTCCTACAACTCCCGCGTCTGCCAATTGCTCCATAATTCTGGCAGCTCTGTTAAATCCGATTTTAAAAACCCTCTGTAGCATACCGATAGATGCCTTATCTTTTTCAATAATAAATTTTCCCGCATCCACGAAATGAACATCTAAATCCGAGTCAAAACCGCCTAAAGAAGACCCGCCGGACTGCACCTGCGTATTGATTTTATCTTGAATTTCCTGACTATAACCACCTTCTTCTACGTTCTTTTTAAGAAAGTCTACAATAGAATTCACTTCTGTATCTGATACAAAAGCACCTTGCACACGAACAGGTTTTGGATAACCTTGAGGATAAAAGAGCATATCTCCCTTTCCTAAGAGTTTTTCCGCCCCGTTCATATCAAGAATGGTTCTTGAGTCCACACCGGAAGTTACAGAAAATGCAATTCTTGAAGGCATATTCGCCTTGATTAAACCGGTGATAACATTTACAGACGGTCTTTGTGTGGCAATAATCAAGTGGATTCCTGCGGCTCTTGCAAGCTGTGCCAGACGGCAAATAGCATCCTCAACTTCTCCGGGTGCCACCATCATAAGATCTGCCAACTCATCTACAATAATCACAATTTGAGGCATTTTTTCAGGTTTTCCCTCTTCTTCAATGTCCTCAATCGTCTCTACCTTTGTATTATAAGAAGCTAAATCTCTCACTCCATACTGAGCAAATTTATTATATCTTTCATTCATTTCCACGACTGCCCAGTTTAGGGCACCTGCCGCCTTTTTAGGATCGGTCACCACAGGAATTAAAAGATGAGGAATACCGTTATAAACACTAAGTTCGACAACTTTAGGGTCAATCATAATCAACTTTACATCTTCAGGATTTGCCTTATACAAAATACTGACAATCAAAGTATTGATACATACAGATTTACCGGAACCTGTCGCTCCTGCGATGAGAAGGTGAGGCATTTTAGCAATATCGGTAATCACAGCCTTGCCGCCTATATCTTTTCCCGCTGCAAAGGAAAGACTGGATTTGGCTTCCCCAAACTCAGGGCTTGACAACAAATCTCTAAGATGTACCGCTGTATTATTGGCATTAGGAACCTCTATACCCACTGCCGCTTTTCCCGGAATTGGTGCCTCTATACGAATGTCCGATGCTGCCAGATTCAGCTTAATATCATCTGCCAGATTTGTGATCCGACTTACCTTGACTCCCTGTTCAGGCTGCAATTCATATCTGGTTACTGTGGGACCGCAACTGGCATTTAAAACCGTTACATCCACACCAAAACTATGAAGTGTCTCCTGAAGCTTTCTGGCAGTTTCCTGCAAATGTTGTTTGGAATCCCCCTGCTTAGAACTTCCCTTTTGCAGCAAACTTAAAGGTGGAAACTTATGTTGTTTCTTCTCCTTATGATCACTGTTTTTAATTTCATTTTCTATATTGGCAATTCCCTCTTCCATCTCCTTTGGAGAAGACTTAGGATTTTTTTGAAAGTTTCTCTCTTCTTTTATCTCCTTAGAAGTCACCTCTTGCTCTTCTTTTTGGAGTTCTACTTTTGACTCTGCTTTTTGCGCTTTTCTAAACTTGTTGGCAAGCACCAAAAATTCCGGTTTTTTCTCTTCAAAAGCACTTTCATTTAGAGAGTTTTCACCAGCGCTTTCCTCTTCATCAAAACCGAAAATAGGAAATTCTTTACTTATAAAGGAGTCTCTTTCTTTTTTTATCTCTGTAGATTTAACTTCTTTTACCTCTTCTTTTTTCTTCACCGCAGAAGATAAGTCGATATCCTCAAAGAAAGAATCCCCTCCTTTCTCTGATACAATATCCGTCTTTTTTTCTTCTTTTTGTATTTGACGCAAGGTCTTTCTTTTTTTAGACTCTTCTCTGGCTGTCTCATAAACCCTAGAACTATTCTTTGCCAAATTCCTAAGAAGTGGCTTTTGCGTCATAATGATTGCCGAAAGTATCAAAAGAGCAATCACTATGATATAAGCACCGACATTTCCAAAAGCATTGCCCAAAAATACAGCAATACTTCCACCTAAAAAACCACCGCCGAATCTTTCTTCCGCAGATATTTCAAAAGTTTCTAAAATTTTATCTCCCGGTAAATAACCAATCATCAGAAGATGCAAAAAGGCTGCAAAAAAAGTAAAAAACAAAAAGCCGCCTACTAATTTCCTATATAATATAAACTTTTGTCTATTTG
>DATCYL010000116.1:0-2620 GCA_036570305.1 Lachnospiraceae bacterium | reverse complement strand
CCATTAGCACTCATCTACGGTCCTAATGGCGGTGGAAAAAGCAATGTCCTAAAAGCTTTTTCTTATCTGGCCAAAACAGTAAAAGAACCCTTAAAGGACAAAATTCATTTTCAAAAATCAAAGGTAGACCATCAGCTTCCCTCTACCTTCGATATTACCTTCCGCTTAAAGGATAGAGAATTTAATTATCAGCTATCTATACAAGCGCAAGAAGTTCTTGAAGAAACTTTATTTGCCCGTAGATTAAGCGAAGATACTTTTGATGTAGTCTTTGATAGAGATAATGAGGGGATTTATCTGGCTCCCACTCTTGAATCTTTAGATGTGACAGATTTAAATGACGATACCACTATGCTTTCCTTTATCAAGGATAAAAAGCTTGGCAAAGAAATCTCTCTGGCTACTGCATGGTTATCTTCATTAGAAATAAAGAATTTCTACGATTTTACAAAAGAATCTTTTGCAATTTCTTACTATGAAAATTCCTACAGGACAAAGATACTGAAATTTTTTAATGAAATAAACATTCCCCTTGCTGATATCACTATCCAAGATAAGGAGCTTGTTTTATCCTATAAAAACGGATTTTCTATTCCTGTAAAAGAAGAAAGCCAGGGAGTCCATGCTATTTTTTCTATGTTATGCTACTATTATCAGTCCACTAAAAATGGGCAAATGCTTTTATTGGATGATTTATCCGGAAATCTTCACCCTAAGGCTTTAGAACATTTCCTTAAGCTTTTTAGAGAAGATGCAAACAAGACTCAGCTACAGTGTATAGCAAGTTCTAACGCTATGCCTGCCATGCACAACACTATATTGCGCCGTGATGAAATCTACCTCTGTGCACAAGATAATAAAGAAGCCTCCAAGCTGTATTCTCTGGCTTTTTATATTAAGAAAAATGGAGAAAAGGTCAGAAAAGATGAAGTATATTATAAACAATATCTGGAAGGACGATACGGTTCTACCCTGATTTTATAAATCAGATTTATCCATACAAAGTTTTATTGTAGCCTATTAAAAATAGCAGGCTTACAGGGAAAAATGGCAACAATAAAATTTTATAAAAAGTCACAAAAGAGCCACCGCTTAAATCGGTGGCTCTTTTTATTTCTCTATACTTTATTAAATTATTTACGATTCTTTAAAAAATCCGGAATCTGAATATCTTTTTTCGGTACATTACTGGTTGTAGGTGCCGGTGCAGGTGTTAAGGTAGGCATCTGTAAATTAGGCATAGTATATCCGCCATTTCCTACATTAGACTGTCCTGTAAAATTAGGACTTGTAAAGCCCGCAGTTTTCACCTGATTTGTCTGTCCTGCTCTTGCATTTACATCACCAAGACCTGTTGCAATTACCGTAATCTTAGCTACATCTACCTCTCGGTCATCGTACATAGCACCAAAGATAATATTTGCATCGTCTCCTGCAAGTTCCTGAACATAGCTTGCAGCATCATTAGCGTCCATAAGAGAGATATCTCCTGAAATATTGATAATAACATGAGATGCTCCGGCAATGGTTGTCTCCAAAAGAGGACTGGAAACAGCCTGTTGTACCGCCTCAAGTGCTTTATCATCACCTTTTGCTTCACCGATACCGATATGAGCAATACCCTTATCAATCATAACTGTCTGCACATCTGCAAAGTCAAGGTTAATAAGCGCCGGAAGATTAATCAAGTCTGTAATACCCTGTACAGCCTGCTGTAATACTTCGTCCGCTTTCTTTAAAGCTTCAGGCATAGTGGTTCTTCTATCTACAATTTCTAATAGCTTATCATTAGGAATAACAATTAAAGTATCTACATTTTCTTTTAGTTTTTCAATACCTGATAGGGCATTATTCATACGGGTTTTCGCTTCAAAACGGAAAGGTTTAGTAACAACACCAACGGTCAGTATTCCCATTTCTTTGGCAATCCCTGCTACTACAGGCGCTGCACCGGTTCCGGTTCCTCCACCCATACCACAGGTAACAAATACCATATCTGCTCCTTCTACAAGGTGTTTGATTTCTTCTGCACTTTCCTCAGCAGCCTTTGCACCAATCTCAGGTTGTGCACCTGCGCCAAGACCCTTTGTGATTTTTTCTCCAATTTGTAAAACTGTAGGAGCCTTACATAAGGTCAATGCCTGCTTATCTGTATTTACTCCAACAAATTCTACACCGCCTATAGACTCTTCTACCATTCGGTTTACTGCGTTATTTCCCGCTCCGCCGACTCCAATCACTATAATCTTTGCAGATGACTCTGCTTCATTTGTCATTATCTCTAACAAGGTGCTTCCTCCTTTTATTTCATTCGGTCTTTTATGCCGAATATCTGCCGAATTTACTTACATATAGATATATAATATAGTTTTTTACTTAATTAATCAACCATTTTTCACATCTATTTTCTTATTTTTTATCTTTTATTACTATTTTTATATCCCAATAGAATTTATGAAATCTCCCTATCTTTAGAGAATTTTATTCTCTATTAGTTTCCTCTGTATTTTCTACAACTTGTCCAACACTCGTCTCTTCCCCAAGGAGACTTTCTTGTGTTTGTCCCTCTTGTGTTGTGGTATTTTCCTGTATTGTCTTTTCAAACATAATATTTCTGGTA
>DATCYL010000115.1:0-1569 GCA_036570305.1 Lachnospiraceae bacterium | reverse complement strand
TTTTTTCTACCGCTTTTTGACTAAAATCAATTTCCGGAATCAATTCTTTTTTGCTAAGGGCTTCTGAAATTGCCTGATATATGGTATGGTAAATCCCATCCTGATTTACAAAACGCACTTCCATTTTTGTAGGATGTACATTAATATCCACCTCTTCAGGTTCCACTTCAATAAATAAGGTGGTAAATGGATATTTGTGTTGCATCATAAAAGGTTTATAGGCATCTTCAATAGCTCTGGCAATAATTTTGCTCTTTACATATCTTCCATTTACATAATAATTTTCAAAATTTCTATTTCCTCTTGCAATTACAGGTTTTCCGATAAATCCGGTCACTCGAAATTCATATTTTTCAAAGGAGACTTCCTGTATCTGTTTTGTAATATCTCTTCCATAAATCTGGTAAATCACATCTTTTAAAGAACCATTTCCTGATGTATGTACTTTCGTCTGTCCATTGACAATATAGTGAAAGGAGATTTCAGAATGAGAGAGCGCCAACTGTTCTATAAAGGTTCCTATATATCCGGCTTCTGTAGTAAATGATTTTAAAAATTTTGCCCGTGCCGGAGTGTTATAAAAAAGATTTCGCACCAAAAAGGTGGTTCCGTCCGGAGCACCGATCTCCTCCAGCAAAACCTCCTCTCCCCCCTCAATTAAATAGCGTGTCCCCAAAAATGCCTGGGGAACTTTACTGATGACTTCCACCTTAGAGATAGATGCAATACTTGATAAAGCTTCCCCTCTAAATCCCAGAGAATAAATATGGTGTAAGTCAGAAGCAGTACGTATTTTGCTGGTAGCATGCCTTAAAAAAGCTGTCTTTATCTCCTTTTTATCAATACCACCCCCATTATCCGTAATGCGGATAAGGCTGGTTCCCCCATCTTTAATCTCCACAGTAATACTGTTGCTGTTCGCATCAATAGCATTTTCCACAAGTTCTTTTACAACGGAGGCAGGTCTTTCTATGACTTCTCCCGCTGCAATTTGATCAATTGTATTTTTATCAAGTACTTGAATCGGGTTCATATTCCCTCCTCCTTTTTTCTACCAGCGGTTTTTTAACTTGTTTTGTAGACGATAAATGGTATTTAAGGCCTCCATAGGAGTTAAATTGCCCACATCTATTGCTTTTAACTCTTCCAATATATCTGTATCCTGTACCGCATCAAATAAGGACATTTGTTCTAAATCCACTTCATCATAGGTCTGTTTCTTTTTCTTAATCCTGCTTGACTGCATAGCCAGATTAGCTACTTTTTCTGTGATATCCGCATCGCTTAATTCATTTACCAGTTCCTTAGCCCTAAGGATAACTGATTCCGGAACTCCGGCAAGCTTTGCCACCTGAATACCGTAACTTTTATCCGCTCCGCCTTTTACAATTTTTCTAAGAAAGACAATATTATCCCCCTGCTCTTTTACCGCGATGCAGTAGTTACTAACCCCCGCTATCTTACCCTCAAGCTCTGTAAGTTCATGATAATGAGTCGCAAACAAAGTTTTCGCCCCGATAAGCTTGGGATTGCTGATATGTTCCACTACTGCCCAGGCAATACTAAGTC
>DATCYL010000114.1:0-6258 GCA_036570305.1 Lachnospiraceae bacterium | reverse complement strand
CATGATCTTTGTTTTTTCATTTCTTGTCAAGAAAATTTGATTATGGTAGAGGGGAAAAACGGAAGAAAAAGCTTAAAAAAAGAGCAGGAAATTCATGGGGATTTTGCGAGAAAAGAAATAAAAAATATTATGAAACGACTTTTATATGATATTTTATCGGAAATGACAGGGACAAGTTTGCTTTGGGGAACGTTATCCGGGATTAGACCTACCAAGATTGCTATGAAACTACTAGAGGAGGGGAAGGCAAGAGAAAGTGTTTTTTCACAGATGAAGAAAGACTACTTGCTTAGTGATAAAAAGGCAAATTTGTGTATTGATATCGCACAAAGAGAGAGGGAAATTTTACAGGGGATTGATTATCAAAATGGTTACAGTCTCTATGTGGGCATCCCTTTTTGTCCGACGATTTGCCTTTATTGTTCTTTTAGCTCTTATCCCTTGGGCAGATATGAAAAAATGGTAGATGCATATTTAGATGCGCTTTGTAAAGAGATAGATTATGTGGCTGCCATGAACAGAGATAAGAACTTAGATACTATTTATATAGGGGGAGGAACACCAACCACTTTAAATGCCAATCAGTTAAGACGCCTTTTTCAGAAAATAGCCGACGTTTTTGATTGTTCAAAGGTAAAAGAGTATACTGTAGAAGCAGGGCGTCCGGACAGTATAGATTTTGATAAATTGCAGGCGATTTCTGAGTTTCCTATTAGCAGAATTTCTGTAAATCCACAGACTATGAACCAAAAAACTTTGGATCTTATTGGAAGAAAACACAGTGTGGAAGACACTATTAAAAGTTATGAGTTGGCAAGAAGCCTTGGATTTGACAATATTAATATGGATTTGATTGTGGGGTTGCCTGGGGAGACAAAGGAAGATATAGAGAATACTCTTTTTTGGATGAAAAAGCTCTCGCCGGACAGCCTAACGGTACACTCTTTAGCAGTCAAAAGAGCGGCAAGATTAAATATTTTTAAGGATGTTTATAAAGAAATGTCCTATGAAAATAATCAGGAAATTATTGATTTGACTATGAAATGTGCCAAAGAGATGGATATGTTTCCCTACTATCTTTATAGACAAAAAAATATGAAGGGTAACCTGGAAAATGTCGGTTATGCTAAAGTTGACAAAGCAGGAATTTACAATATACTAATAATGGAAGAAAAGCAGACCATTTGGGCTTTGGGAGCAGGTGCTTCCACAAAAATCGTAAGTCATGGAGGAGAGAAAATCACACGTATAGAAAATGTAAAAGATGTGGGTCTCTATATAGAAAAAATTGATGAAATGATTTTAAGAAAGAAAAATAGTATGCTATCTTGCTAGATGGAGGCAGCATGAGGGACAAAAGAAGAAAGGAAAACTTTTCTTTAGGTGGACATATTGTGGATTATCACTTAAATGAAGAGATTTATCATGGAATATATGTAAGTAAGCTGGCAAGGGGATTGGCAGAAATACTGGGATTTGAGAAGGAGACTACCTATTCTTTAACACTCGCAGGTATTTTGCATGATATCGGAAAATTACAGTTAAATAAGTATCAGTATAAGGAAAATGGTCCTCTTTTGGTAGAGGAAATTCGTTATGTGAGAATGCATACACAATTGGGATATGAGATTTTAAAAAAAAGAGGAGACTATTCCGATTTTATTTTAGAAAGTATTTATCACCATCATGAAAATTATGATGGAAGCGGTTATCCCGATAATTTAAAAGGGGAAGAGATTCCCATTGGGGCTAGAATACTTCGTATTTGTGATGTTTTTGCAGCTTTGACCTCCAAGCGTCCTTATCGCAGTGCCTTTGAGCAGGTACAGGCTCTGGAGCTTATGATTGATGAAGTTAAAAACTTTGATTTAGAAATTTTTTTGGCATTTCAAAAGCTGATTCATAGTCAAGGATATGAGGAATTTTTGCCGGGCGGTAAAGAATACGAGGAATGGTTAGATCTTTTAGAAAAAGGAATTGAAAAAGAAGGAGGAAGTAAGGTGCTAAGCCTTACAAAATAAAGATGGCATTAAAGAAAAAACCTACTACCGGAATGAAAGATATCCTTCCGGAGGAGATGGAAATAAGAGACTATGTAATTCAATTAATAAAAGAGACTTATCGTACTTTTGGTTTTTCTTCTATAGAAACACCTTGCGTAGAACATATAGATAATCTTTCCAGCAAACAGGGAGGAGAAAATGAAAAGCTGATTTTTAAAATTTTAAAGAGAGGAGAAAAATTAAAACTGGATACGGCTAAAGAAGAATATGATTTGGTAGATGGGGGACTACGCTATGATTTGACAGTTCCCTTGTCCAGATATTATGCAAACAATGCCAATGAATTACCTTCTCCTTTTAAGGCATTGCAGATGGGAAATGTATGGAGGGCAGACCGTCCCCAAAGAGGTAGATATAGACAGTTTATGCAGTGTGATATTGATATTTTGGGTGAGGCAAGTAATCTGGCAGAAATTGAGTTGATTTTAGCAACGACTACCTTGCTTGGAAAACTTGATTTTAAAAATTTCACTATTCGCATCAATGATAGAAAAATTTTAAAAGCTATGGCGGCTTATGCAGGTTTTGAAAAAGAAAGCTATGATACTGTCTTTATCATTCTGGATAAAATGGATAAAATCGGGCTTTCGGGTGTCAGAGAAGAGCTGATAAAAGAGGGATTTGCCAAAAACAGTGTAGAGAAATATCTTGCTTTGTTTGAGGAGATTACCAATGATTTAGCGGGACTTTCTTTTTGTAAAGAAAAGTTAGCGGGATTTTTAGAAGAAGAGACTGCTAAAAGTCTGGAAGGTATTATAGAGACTGTTGAGGAAACCAAGAGTGCAGATTTTAAAATCTCTTTTGATCCAACCTTAGTAAGGGGAATGTCTTATTATACAGGTCCTATTTTTGAGATTTCTATGGATGAGTTTGGAGGTTCTGTAGGCGGTGGCGGACGTTATGATGAAATGATAGGAAAGTTTACGGGCAATGCAACCTGTGCTTGTGGATTTTCTATAGGTTTTGAGCGTATCGTGATGCTTTTATTGGAAAGAGGCTATAAGGTTCCGATGGCAGGAAAAAAGGTAGCTTATTTGATAGAGAAAAACATGCCGAAAGAAAAGATGATGGAAATCATGAAAAAAGCGGTAGAGGAGAGAGCTAAAGGATTTACTCTACAGTTATCCATAATGAAGAAGAATAAAAAATCCCAAAAAGAACAGTTGGAAAAAGAAGGCTATGGGGAAATTATAGAATTTTTTAAAGACAGAATGTAAATTCATAATAAAGGAGAAAAAGAAAATGGCAGAATCTATGCAGGGCTTAAAAAGAAGTCATAGATGTACAGAGGTAACAAAGGCTGATATAGGAAAAGAAGTAACCCTGATGGGATGGGTACAAAAAAACAGAAACAAGGGAGGTATTGTTTTTGTTGATTTGCGTGACCGTTCCGGTATTATACAGATTATTTTTGAGAATAACAGTATCGATGAAGAGGGCTTTGAAAAAGCAGGTCGTTTAAGAAGTGAGTTTGTAATTGCAGTAACAGGTAGAGTGGAGGCTCGTTCGGGTGCTGTGAATGAAACCATGCAAACAGGAGAAATTGAGGTAAGAGCAAATGGACTTCGTATTTTGTCAGAGTCGGACACTCCGCCTTTTCCCATTGAAGAAAATTCAAAAACTAAAGATGATTTACGTTTGAAATATCGTTACTTAGACCTTAGAAGACCGGATTTACAAAGAAATCTTATGATGAAGAGTCAAGTGGCAACCTTAACACGTGATTTTATGTCCAAAGAGGGATTTTTAGAAATAGAAACCCCTATGTTGAATAAAAGTACACCGGAAGGGGCAAGAGATTATCTTGTGCCCAGTCGTATTCATCAGGGACAGTTTTATGCCCTACCACAGTCTCCTCAGATTTTCAAACAGCTTTTAATGTGTTCCGGATACGATCGCTATATACAGATTGCCAGATGTTTTAGGGATGAGGATTTACGTGCAGACAGACAGCCGGAATTCACACAGATTGATATGGAACTTTCTTTTGTGGATGTAGAGGATGTCATTGATGTTAATGAACGCTTGTTGGCACATTTATTTAAAGAAGTATTGGGTGTAAAGGTAAATCTTCCTATACAGCAAATGACTTGGATAGAAGCTATGAACCGTTTTGGTTCTGATAAGCCGGATTTGCGTTTTTCTATGGAGCTTGTGGATGTAACAGAGGTTGTCAGAGAAAGTGATTTTGCAGTGTTTACAAATGCAATTGCAGCAGGTGGAAGCGTTCGTGGTTTAAATGCTAAAGGACAGGGAGCTATGCCCAGAAAGAAAATTGATAAGCTGGTTGATTTTGCTAAAGACTTTGGGGCTAAGGGATTGGCTTACATTGCAATTGCTGAGGATGGTTCTTATAAATCTTCTTTTGCTAAATTCTTTACCGAGGAAGAAATGAAAAAACTCATTGCTGCTATGGAAGGAAAAGCAGGGGATTTGCTTTTATTTGCAGCAGATAAAAATAAAGTGGTCTGGGATGTGCTTGGCAATTTAAGGTTAGAATTAGCAAAAAGCATGGAAATTATTGATAAAGATGATTTTAAATTTGTTTGGATTACAGAATTTCCTCTCTTAGAGTGGTCAGAGGAAGAAAAAAGATTTACGGCTATGCACCATCCATTTACAATGCCTATGGAAGAAGATTTGCAGTATTTAGAGACTGATCCGGGCAGGGTCAGAGCCAAGGCATATGATATTGTTCTAAACGGAACCGAAATCGGTGGTGGAAGTGTCAGAATCCATCAAAATGATGTACAAGAGAGAATGTTTACTGCTCTTGGCTTTACTAAGGAACAGGCATATGAACAGTTTGGCTTCTTATTAAATGCTTTTAAATACGGAGTACCACCTCATGCCGGTTTGGCTTACGGATTGGATCGTTTAGTTATGTTGATGGCAAAAAGAGACAGTATTCGCGATGTCATTGCATTTCCTAAAGTAAAGGATGCTTCCTGCCTTATGACGGAAGCCCCTTCTTATGTGGATTCAAAGCAATTAGAAGAGTTGGGATTAAAAATAAAATCAGAAGAGAAAGAATAATTGTAGATAAGCCGGCTTAGAGTAAGGGAATTTGCTTGTTCAAGCCGGCTTAAAGTAAAGGAGATACCGGTGATAGAATTTTTAAATGTAAGCAAATCTTATGGGGAAACGAAAGCACTGAGAAATTTGAATTTAAAAATTTTGGATGGAGAGATTTTTGGCTTGATTGGACACAATGGAGCAGGAAAATCTACAACAATTAAATCTTTAGTGAGCATCATAGAGCCAAGTTCTGGGGAAATTCTGGTAGATGGGAGAATCCTTAATAAAAATCGCTTGGAAATTAAAAGGGAGATAGGGTATGTGTCGGATTCTCCGGATTTATTTTTAAAAACACCGGTAATTTCTTATTGGGACTTTATTGCAGATGTCTATGGGGTAAAAGAGGAAGTCAAAAAGATGAGAATTCATGATTTGTGTCAACTTTTGGCCTTGGATGAAAACAGCGGGCAAACTATAGAAGAACTTTCGCACGGAATGAGACAGAAAGTTTTTATCATAGGTGCTCTTCTTTCCAATCCAAAGACCTGGGTGCTGGATGAACCGATGACAGGATTAGATCCTCAGGCAGCCTTTGGATTAAAAGAGTTAATGAAAAATCATGTAAAAGAAGGAAATACAGTATTATTTTCTACTCATGTTTTGGAAGTGGCAGAATCCTTATGTGACAGAATAGGTATTTTAAGTAAGGGAGAGTTGCTTTTTGTGGGAAGTATGAAAGAGTTAAGGGAGAGCTATCCGGGGGAGAGTTTGGAAGATATTTATTTGGCTATGGTAGGAGAAAAGGGAAAAGAGGAGGAATAAAAATGGGAAAAAAGCTAAAAATAAGTCCGGCTTTTCGACATTTATTTTTCATTAATCTTTTGTATGCGAATCCGACAGCTACAAGTCTTTATAAGAAAAAAGAACGATATCGCCAAGACCCCCAAAAACTATACAAAAGAATCCTTCTTTCTAATTTATGTTTTCTTCCCCTATTAAGTGTAGGCTTATATCTGATGTTTTTGGCAACGTTGGATTTTAAGAACCTTCCTTATATGTTGGATTACTTGTTTGCTTTTTTAATTTTAATGAATTTAATGCAAAGTTTTCCGATTTTCTTTAATACCTTTTATGAAAGTAAAGATGCAGAGGCCTATATGCCTTTGCCAATCGCAGA
>DATCYL010000113.1:0-9540 GCA_036570305.1 Lachnospiraceae bacterium | reverse complement strand
GACTTATTATTGGCGCCATCTTTATGATTTATAATTATATTTATTGTAAAAAGCATGGAATTGGAGACAAAACTTCCTTTTCCGGCAAACGCTTGGCAAAAGCGGCAAAAGAGGCGATTCCAGCACTTTTAACACCGATTATTTTATTGGGTGGAGTTTATACAGGTTTTTATACTCCTACTGAGGGAGCGGCGATAGCGGTGGTTTATTCCATTTTTGTATCTATCTATATTTATAAAAATTTAAAATGGAGCGATTTGCCGAGGATTATTTGTAAAAATGCACGTTCTACAGGAACTATTCTTTTTGTTGCAATTGCAGCAAAACCAGCTTCTTTAATTTTTGAGTTGGACGGACTTCCTGCAATGGTGGCAAACTTGATTACAGGAATTTCTGATAATCGTATTGTGATTATGTTTGTTTTATATGCGTTCTTGATTTTTGTTGGAATGTTTATGGATGCAACAGCGGCAATCTTTATTCTGGTTCCTATTTTATTGCCGGCGGTACAGGCGGTAGGTGTATCTCCGCTCTTCTTTGTAGTATTTTTGGTTATTACCTTATCTTTTGGTTTGATTACACCGCCGGTTGGAGTGTGTTTGTATGCGGCAGAAAATGTAACAGGATTGCCTTTGGAGAAAATTATTAAAGCATCCGTTCCATGGATTGTTTTGATTGCTATAGCTCTTTGTATCTTTATTATTTTTCCGCAAATTATTACAGTTCCTGTTGGCTTGATTTTCGGTACATAGTAAAATAAAAAGAAAAGGGGAAAAAAGATGAAGATTGTTGTTTTAGATGGATATACATTAAATCCCGGAGATTTATCATGGGAAAGTTTTGAAAAATTAGGGGAGCTTACAGTCTATGACAGGACAGATATTCATAATGAGAATGAAATTGTAGAAAGAATTGGGGACGCGCAGGTAGTCATTACCAATAAAACGCCTATTACTGCAAATGTAATGGACAGATGTAGAAATATTTCTTATATAGGTGTTTTAGCAACCGGTTACAATGTGATTGATTGTCAGGCGGCAGATAAACGAAAAATACCTGTAGCAAATATTCCTACTTATGGTACTGATGCGGTAGGCCAGTTTGCCATTGCCATGTTGTTGGAAATTTGTCATCATGTGGCAGCTCACAGCCAGGCTGTTTATAGAGGGGATTGGACTAACAATAAAGATTGGTGCTTTTGGAATTATCCTCTAATTGAGTTGGCAGGAAAAAGAATGGGAATTATAGGATATGGAAGAATCGGTCAGGCAACCGGTAGAATTGCACAAGCTTTGGGAATGCAGGTATTGGCATATGATGCTTACCAAAATCCGGACTTGGTATCCGAGACATGTCACTATGTAGAACTTGATGAGTTATTCTCATCTTCAGACGTCATTGCCCTTCATTGTCCTTTATTCCCGGAAACAGAGGGAATTATTAATAAGGAAACTATTGAAAAAATGAAAGACGGAGTGATTATATTAAATAACAGCCGAGGACAGTTGATAGTAGAAGAAGATTTGTGTCAGGCACTAAACAGTGGCAAAGTCTATGCCGCAGGTTTGGATGTGGTATCTACAGAACCTATTAAGGAAAACAATCCTTTGTTGAAGGCAAAAAACTGCTTTATTACACCTCATATATCTTGGGCTCCGGTGGAATCAAGACAAAGGCTGATGAATATTGCTGTGGATAATTTAAAGGCTTACATAGATGGCAAGAGTCAAAACATTGTGAATTTAAAATAACCTTATAAAGTTTTTGATTTCTTATAGAGTGTATATATGAAAAGTCATTTAGATGAGTTTCTACCTATTATATTATATATAGTAGGAAGATAAGTCTAAGTGACTTTTTTTATTTGAAAAAAGTATAAAAATAAGAAAGGTAAGAGGTTTTTGGAATAAAATAAGAAAAGGTGTTGACAAATAAAATGGCGAGTGGTATTTTAGGTACATAGATATTAGCACTCCACATCAATGAGTGCTAACAAAAAGGAGAAAGGAGCGATTCGGTGGGATTAGATGAAAGAAAGTCAAAAATATTAACAGCAATTATTAAAACTTATCTGGAAACCGGAGAGCCGGTAGGTTCAAGAACCATTTCTAAGTACACTGATTTGAATTTAAGCTCCGCTACAATCCGTAATGAAATGTCTGACCTGGAAGAGTTAGGTTATATTTTACAGCCACACACTTCCGCGGGACGTATTCCTTCTGATAGGGGTTACAGGCTCTATGTAGATAATATGATGAAGGAGCGAGATAAGGAAATTGCAGAGTTAAAGGCTGTTATGATAGAAAAGACAGATCAGATGGACAAGGTCTTAAAAAGAGTTGCGAAAGTGTTAGCTTCTAATACAAACTATGCAACAATGATTACCGCTCCGCAATATAATGGAAATAAAGTGAAATTTATTCAATTATCTAAGGTCAACATAGAACAGATTTTGGCAGTTGTGGTTTTGGATGGAAATATTATTAAAAATCAGTTGATAGATATAGATGAACCTTTGGATGATGAGCAAATGCTAAAATTAAATCTTTTACTCAATACACAGCTAAACGGTATATCTGTAGAAAAAATCAATCTGGGAATGATTGCAGCCCTAAAGGAGCAGGCGGGTATTCATAGTGATGTGGTCAGCAGAGTTTTGGATGCGATTGCAGATACCATTCAGGTAGAGGAAGAAGAAATGGAAATCTATACCAGTGGTGCTACTAATTTCTTTAGATATCCGGAGTTAAGTGAAACACAAAAGGCGAGAGAGTTGATTTCTGCTTTTGAGGAAAAACAGGCCCTGGTTGATTTGGTTAAGGACTCTATGAGTGATGAGACCGGCACAGGGATTCAGGTATATATTGGAGAGGAAAGCCCCATTCAAAGTATGAAAGATTGCAGCGTGGTAACGGCAACTTATGAATTGGGACAGGGAATGAAAGGAACCATAGGTATTATAGGACCAAAGCGTATGGACTATGACAATGTGGTGGATTCTCTAAAAACTTTAAAGGAACAGCTGGACAGTGTCTTAAAAAAAGAGTAGAAAGGCGAAGAGATGGAAATGGAAGAAAATAAAAAAGAAGATATAAGAAATGAAGAAGAAAATCTTGTGGAAGAAGGATTGAAAGAAGAAGTAGAAGAAGCAAAAGAAGATTCTGCCACAGAAGAGCTGGTAGAGGAAGAGCCTTTAGAGGAAAAGGCGGATAAAAAGTTTTTCGGGAAGAAAAAGAAAGAAAAAAAAGACCCAAAAGATGAAAAGATTATGGAGTTAAATGACCGTTTGATGCGTCAAATGGCAGAGTTTGATAATTATCGTAAAAGAACAGAAAAAGAAAAATCAAGTATGTATATTGTCGGCGCTAAAGAGGTGGTAGAAAAACTTTTGCCGATTATTGACAATTTTGAAAGAGGTCTTGCCGTGCCGGAAGCAGAAGCGGGGAATCCCTTTGTTGAAGGCATGCAAATGATTTACAAGCAGATGCTTACTATGTTTGAAGAAATTGGTGTCAAACAGATAGAAGCGCTGGGACAACCCTTTGATCCCAATCTGCACAATGCAGTTTTGCATGTGGAAGATGAAAATGTAGGGGAAAATGAAATCGTAGAAGAGTTTCAAAAAGGCTACACATACAAAGATTTTGTGGTAAGGCACAGTATGGTAAAGGTAGCAAACTAAGAAAATTCAGGAGGATAAAAAAATGGGTAAAATTATTGGTATTGACTTGGGAACAACAAATAGTTGTGTGGCAGTAATGGAAGGTGGACAGCCAACTGTTATCACAAATGCAGAGGGTGCAAGAACTACACCTTCCGTAGTAGCTTTTACAAAAACAGGAGAAAGATTGGTAGGAGAACCTGCAAAACGTCAGGCAGTAACAAATGCGGATAAGACAATTTCCTCTATTAAAAGAGAAATGGGAAGTGACTACAGAGTAAATATTGATGAGAAAAAATATTCTCCACAGGAAATCTCTGCCATGGTGTTACAGAAATTAAAAGCAGATGCAGAAAATTACTTGGGAGAGAAAGTAACTGAGGCTGTTATTACAGTTCCTGCTTATTTTAACGACGCACAAAGACAGGCTACAAAAGATGCCGGAAAAATTGCGGGACTTGATGTAAAGAGAATTATCAATGAGCCTACTGCAGCGGCATTGGCTTATGGTCTTGATAATGAAAAAGAACAAAAGATTATGGTGTACGATTTGGGTGGAGGTACTTTTGACGTATCTGTTATTGAAATTGGTGATGGAGTTATCGAGGTATTGTCTACCGCAGGAAATAATAGACTGGGTGGAGACGACTTTGACCAGAAAATTACAGATTATATGTTGGCAGAGTTTAAAAAAGCAGAAGGGGTAGATCTTTCTACAGACAAGATGGCTTTACAGAGATTGAAAGAAGCGGCAGAAAAAGCGAAAAAAGAACTTTCTTCTTCTACAACAACAAATATTAATCTTCCATTTATTACAGCGACAAGTGAGGGTCCAAAGCACTTTGATATGAACCTTACCAGAGCAAAATTTGATGAATTAACACATGATTTGGTAGAAAAGACAGCAGAGCCTGTAACCAGAGCGCTTTCCGATGCAGGAATTTCAGCTTCTGAACTCGGTCAGGTGTTATT
This sequence comes from Lachnospiraceae bacterium, assembly GCA_036570305.1. Taxonomy (GTDB): domain Bacteria; phylum Bacillota; class Clostridia; order Lachnospirales; family Lachnospiraceae; genus JAQVHQ01. The sequence goes on along the minus strand of DATCYL010000113.1, from coordinate 4,907 downwards.
AGTGGGCGGTTCTACAAGAATCCCGGCAGTACAAGATAAAGTAAAATTATTAACAGGCAAAGAGCCAAGCAAGACTTTAAATCCTGATGAGTGTGTAGCTCTCGGTGCTTCCGTTCAGGGTGGTAAATTAGCTGGAGATGCAGGTGCAGGAGATATCTTACTTCTTGATGTAACACCACTTTCTCTTTCTATCGAAACTATGGGAGGAGTAGCTACACGTCTTATTGAGAGAAATACAACAATTCCTACAAAGAAGAGTCAAATTTTCTCAACCGCAGCAGATAATCAGACAGCGGTAGACATTAATGTAGTACAGGGAGAAAGACAGTTTGCCAGAGATAATAAATCTCTAGGACAGTTCCGTTTGGATGGAATTCCACCGGCAAGAAGAGGTGTTCCACAGATTGAGGTTACTTTTGATATCGATGCAAACGGTATTGTAAATGTTTCTGCAAAAGATTTAGGAACAGGAAAAGAACAGCATATTACAATTACAGCAGGCTCTAATATGTCTGACGATGATATTGAAAAGGCAGTAAAAGAAGCAGCTCAATTTGAAGCACAAGACAAGAAGAGAAAAGAAGCAATTGATGCGAAAAACGATGCGGATGCATTTGTATTCCAGACAGAAAAAGCTTTAGAAGAAGCCGGCGATAAAATTTCTGCAAATGATAAGACCGCAGTAGAGGCAGATTTAAATGCTTTAAAAGACTTACTTGCAAAAGCAAATGCAGAAGAAATGACAGAGGCTCAGGTAGCGGAAATTAAAGCTGCACAAGAAAAATTGATGCAGAGTGCACAGCAACTTTTTGCAAAAATGTATGAGCAGACACAGGCAGGAGCAGGAGCTGCAGGACCTGATATGTCCGGAGCACAGGCAGAGTCCAATCCGGCAGATGATGTAGTAGATGCTGACTATACAGAGGTAAATGACTAAGTAGAAAAATAAAAGCTTAAGACGATACAGGGACGGGAGAGTTATTTTCTTTTCGTCCCGCTTAAGCGTTTGAAAGGGAATAAAGATGGCAGAAAAAAGAGATTATTATGAGGTTCTTGGCGTGGAGCGAGGAGCTGACGATGCGACATTAAAGAAAGCCTATCGAAAACTAGCAAAAAAATACCATCCAGATATGAATCCCGGGGACAAAGAGGCGGAGGCTAAGTTTAAAGAAGCAACAGAAGCCTATGGCATCTTAAGTGATGCGGATAAGAGAAGACAGTATGATCAGTTCGGACATGCGGCATTTGAGCAAGGTGGCGGTGGAGCCGGAGGCGGTTTCGGCGGCTTTGATTTTAACGGTGCCGATATGGGAGATATTTTTGGCGATATTTTTGGCGATTTGTTCGGTGGCGGTAGACGACAGAGAGCCAACAACGGACCTATGAAGGGTGCCAATGTCAGGGCAGGCGTTAAAATTTCCTTTGAGGAGGCTGTTTTCGGTTGTGAAAAAGAGTTGGATTTAACCTTGAAAGAAACTTGTCAGACTTGCCATGGCAATGGTGCAAAACCGGGAACAAGCCCTGAAACTTGTCCGAAATGTAACGGAAGAGGGCAGGTTGTTTATACGCAGCAGTCTATGTTTGGTATGGTACAAAATGTACAGACATGTCCTGATTGCGGAGGCAGTGGAAAAATTATTAAAGAAAAATGTCCGGATTGCCACGGAAGTGGATATAAACCGGAAAGAAAGAAAATCAAAGTTTCTATTCCGGCAGGTATTGACAATGGACAGAGTATTCGTATCAGAGATAAGGGAGAGCCGGGAGTAAACGGTGGCCCAAGAGGAGACTTGCTGGTAGAGGTACAGGTGGCAAGACATTCTATTTTCCAAAGACAGGATATGAATATCTTTTCAACTGCCCCTCTTACTTATGCCCAGGCAGCTTTGGGAGGGAAAATCCGTATCAGTACAGTAGATGGTGATGTCGAGTATGAGGTAAAAGCAGGAACTCAGACAGATACTAAGATACGTTTGAGAGGAAAGGGAGTTCCTTCTCTTAGAAATCAGTCAATAAGGGGAGACCACTATGTTACTTTAGTGGTTCAAGTTCCTACTAAGTTAAGTGCGGAGGCTAAGGAGGCACTTCGTGCTTTTGACGAAGCTTGTGGAAATACCCCTTCGCAGACAAAAGAAAGTGGAAAAAAGAAAAAAGGATTTATGGATAAACTCAAAGAAACCTTTGAGGATATATAAGAAAAGAAACGAAAAACAGAGAAAGATTTTATAAGTCTTACAACTTGTAGTAGAATAAAAATTACAGGAGAAGACCACAAATCTTTGTCTGTTTTTTTATAAGTCTCTCCCTAAAATCTATTGAAAATTGAAAAAGAGAGTGCTAATGTAGGAGTAAATATAAAGGAGGTTGAGATGGGGGATTCATATACGATTGGAATTTATGAAAAGGCTATGCCGGGAAAGCTTACATGGAAAGAAAAGCTGATAGCGGCAAAAGAAGCCGGTTATGATTATGTGGAAATCAGTATTGATGAGACGGATGAAAAATTAGCTCGTCTTGATATGACGGGAGAGGAAAGAAATGAACTTGTAAAACTTATGCAGGAAAATTCCATACCTATTCGTACCATGTGTTTAAGTGGGCATAGAAAGTACCCTATGGGAAGTAAAGAGGCTATGACCCAAAAAAGAAGTATGGAGATTATGGAAAAGGCAATCATACTGGCGGATGATTTGGGGATTAGAATTATTCAGCTGGCAGGATATGATGTTTATTATGAGGAATCTGATAAGGAAACAAAGGCTATCTTTTTAAAAAACTTGCGTTTTGCAGTGGAAATGGCGGCAAAATATGGGGTGTTGCTGGCTTTTGAGACTATGGAAACAGACTTTATGAACACTGTGAAAAAGGCAATGGATTATGTGTCTTTAGTGGATTCTCCTTATCTTTTGGTATATCCTGATTTAGGAAACATTACCAATGCCGCTAAAGAAAATAGGGCAGACGTAAAAGAGGATTTGGAAAGTGGCAGGGGACATATTGCTGCTGTCCATATCAAGGAGACCATACCGGGTAAATTTAGAGAAATTCCTTTCGGAAGAGGACATGTGGACTTTCCGTCGTTAATCGAAAAATGCTATTTGATGGGTGTAAGAAAATACGTGACAGAATTTTGGTATGTGGGAAGCGATACATGGAAGGAAGAGCTGGCAGAAACCAATAAAAGATTTAGAGATATTCTAAATAAATTTAAATAAAAAGGGAAAGGTAAGGAGAGAAAAATGTTAGAAGCATTAAAAAAAGAAGTTTATGAAGCAAATATGTTGCTTCCAAAGTATGGATTAGTGACTTTTACATGGGGAAATGTAAGTGGCTTTGACGAAGAAAGTGGCTATATGGTTATTAAACCAAGTGGAGTTAGTTATGAAAACTTAAAAGCGGATGATATGGTTGTAGTAGATCTTATGGGAAAGCGTATCGAGGGACATTATAATCCATCATCAGATACAGATACCCATATTGAACTTTACAAAGCATTTCCCGGCTTAAAGGGAATTGTTCATACTCATTCTTCTTGGGCAACAAGCTGGGCGCAAGCGGGTAGGGGGATTCCTTGCTATGGAACGACACATGCAGATTATTTTTATGGAGAAATCCCTTGTGCCAGAAGTCTTACCAAGGAAGAAATTGAAGGGGATTATGAAAAAAACACAGGACTTCTAATAGTTGAAACCTTTAAGGAAAAAGACTTTCATGCGATTCCCGGAGTTTTGTGCAAAAATCATGGAGTTTTCGCATGGGGAAAAGATGCCCATGATGCGGTGCATAATGCAGTAGTCATTGAAGAGGTGGCTAAGATGGCTGCCAGAACTGAAAGCTTAAATCCCAATGTAACGGCGGCTCCACAGGTGCTTCAGGATAAACATTATTTTAGAAAGCACGGGGCAAATGCTTACTACGGACAAAAATAAGTTTTTCAAAAAACTTTTATCTGTAGAGAAGGTTTTTAGAAATAATTACGGTATTCGCTGGGGGTCATGTGCACTTCTTTTTCGAAAACACGAATAAAGGTTAGAGTGGTCTTAAATCCAACCTGATTGGCAACAGAGTTTATGGAAAGCTTGGAATAAGCCAGAAATTCTTTTGCTTTGTTTACTCTAAGTTCGTTTATGTATTGGTGTAGCGTTTTTGTGGTCTGTTCCTTAAAAAGGCGACAAAAATAATGTTTAGAAAAGCCTATCTTACCGCATATGGCATCTACGGACAAATCTTCTTTATAATTTTCATTAATATATTTTAAAACGGTATTTACAGCTGATTCCTTAGGAGGAGTCAGCTTTTTTATTTGATTTACATTATAGGTCAGATCATAGAGGGAAGCAAAAATTCCGGATAAAAAAGCATTAATCTGTAGATGCATCCAGGTCTGATTTTTGTTTTGTAGAGAAGTGTTGGATAAAATTTCATAAAGAGAGTTGATGTTATCTAAAATATTGCTAAAAGGATGAGCTAAAATGATATTGGAGTTAGTTCGTACCATGTTATAAAAACCTCGGGAATGGGAACCGGAAATAATAAAATAATAAAATTCCCAATCCTTAGATACACGAGTAAAGGTAAGTGGAGTATTGCAGGCGCTTATGATAACAGAATTCGCATGTACATAATTTGTAGAACTTCCCTTGGTATAGCGCACAGTCCCGCTGACAGAATATAAGAGCAGGTATTCATTATAAGCATTGGTTGTACCAAAAAGCAGTTTTTTTTCCTTTTGGTGTCCGCATTCCTTCACAAAGAGGGGGAAACTCTCTGACAGAGTCGTGGGGGAAAAGGTGTGCTTGTTATAATTATCTAAAAATAAATGTCTTTTTTTGTTCATATTGCCTCCTATTTTGTGTGAAAAAGTCATATAAAAGAAAAGGGAAAAAGAGATTATACTGTATAAAATG
>DATCYL010000112.1:0-2003 GCA_036570305.1 Lachnospiraceae bacterium | reverse complement strand
CACTGCTGTCTAAAATCACAGGAATACCCTTTTCCTTAGCCAGACGAATCAAACGCGGGTAAGCACTCTCATTTAATCCCTTGGGAATACTTCCCGACATATCAACCACACTTGCCTTTTCTAGAAGCTGCTTATATTTTTCTACAAACTTTTCAAAATCAGCCTCTTGTAAGTCAAACCCGGGCTCTAAAAATTCGGTCTGTTCCCGGTGCTTTTCATCCCAGATATTAATGCAGGTTCTACTCTCTTCTTTTACCTTGTAAAAATCGTTAGTCACACCCATTTTATCCAAAGTAGAGGTAATATAATCTCCTGCACTTCCTCCTACAATTCCCGTAGCTATGACAGGAAAACCGGCAATATGAATAGGTTTTGAAACATTTAAGCCTTTTCCACCTGCTGTCGCCTCGCAGCTTTTTACTCGATTTACCTCACCTTTTTGATAGTCTTCCACCACATATCGTTTATCAATCGCAGCATTTAAGGTCACTGTCACTATCATTTTTTCACCTACTCATTCACTAAAAGAATTTTTGCTTTTACTCGTCCCGGCTCTTTAAATCTTAAAAATGCCTCCTGTGCTTGTGACATAGGTATTTTACTGTCTATAAAACTATCGTCATACCTTAATTGGCCTGTAGCAAAATAATGAGCCGTAAGCGTCCACTCTTTTCCGGGGAATGGTGCACTGTAAGACATCCATGAACCTGTCAATTTAAATTCTTTACGATTCATGTTTTCCCACATTTTAGGTGTAAAGGAAAGGTCTGCATGAGGCGTTCCTATAAAGCAAACATGGGATTTGTTGGCAGCTAAAGAAAATGCCATTTGCATGGTTGCTACCTGTCCTGCGGTCTCAAAAACATAGCCGTAACCTTTTTGTCCGGTAACCTCCATTGCCTTTTCCATAAAGTTTTCTTCACTTGTATCAATAACTTCTGCCGCTCCCATTTTCTTTGCCAATGCCAGACGCTCTTTGCTGATATCAAAAACAACTACTTTTTTAGCACCGAATATATTGCACCACTGCATAGTATAAATACCTATGGTTCCGCATCCAAGAACAGCTACATATTCTCCTCCCTGATATTCATTTTGAAATACTCCGTGCAAAGCAACGGCTGCCGGCTCAAACATAGCCCCCTGCTCATAGGAAATCGACTGATCAAATACCACTGCATTTTCTTCCGGAATCACCACATAATCCGCATTTGCCCCATTTTCTCTGGAACCGATAAAACTATAATGTTTGCAAAGTGAGAAATTTCCATGTTGGCAATCCTCACATTTCATACAAGGTACTAAAGGAGCTCCGGATACACGATCTCCCACCTTTACCTTACTTACTCCCTCTCCGACTTCTACTACATCCCCTGAAAATTCATGTCCCAGTACAATCGGGTAAAAATGCACACCATGGTGAAGAACCCTTGGGATATCTGAACCACAAATGCCGGATGCTTTGACTTTGATTTTCACCTGCCCTTTTTGTGGTTTCGGTTCTTCAATTTCCATATAACGTACATCTTCATTTCCACATACAACTGCTGCTTTCATTTTGTCCTCCTATAGCATCATGTCTTTTAAATTTTCATATAACTGTTTATATTTTTTATAGCCCTCTTCATAAACAAATCTATTTTCCGTATTGGGCTGATAAGAATCGCCCTTGGTCAAGGTTAAAGCCACAGCCTCCTCAAAATCTTTATAAATGCCTACGCCCACACCTGCTAAAATAGCCGCACCTAGAGTTGTAGTCGTATCCGACTTAGAAACTTCTATCGGGATTTGTGTTATATCCGCCTTAATCTGCATCCAAAGCTTAGAATTTGCTGCGCCGCCGGTAGCTCTTAATAGCTTTACCTTAGCACCAACTTCCAGAGCAGTCTCCAAATTATGTTTTAAGGAATATGCCACCCCCTCCAGAGCCGCCCTTATAAAATGCCCCTTATTCTTTGCAAAATCAATTCCATAAAAGACACCTTTTGCTTTTTCGTTCCAGA
>DATCYL010000111.1:0-6832 GCA_036570305.1 Lachnospiraceae bacterium | reverse complement strand
TCGATAGTTTTTTACCCTTAGAGTCAACCCTGTCTAAAGATTTGGCAAAAGCTATGAATTATAGTATGAAGGCCGGTGGGAAACGTTTAAGACCGCTGCTTATGGCAGAAACTTTTAAACTCTTTGCCCATAAAGGCTGGGAGCGGTCGGAAAATAAGGAGAATCTGGTAAAACCTTTATGGGCATTTATGGCTGCCCTTGAGATGATTCATACCCATTCTTTGATTCATGATGATTTACCGGCTCTTGATAACGATGATTTAAGAAGAGGCAGACCGACGACCCATGTGGTGTTTGGGGAAGATATGGCTATTTTGGCAGGAGATGCTTTGTTAAATTATGCCTATGAGACAGCATTTACAAGCTTTGATTTAGAAAATTCAAATAAAGGACGAATAGCAAAAGCATTGCAGGTTTTAAGTGAAAAGTCAGGGCTTTTCGGTATGCTGGGCGGTCAAAGCGTGGATGTGAAAAATGAAGGAAGAAACTTGGATTATAAAACTTTGGAGTATATCTATGCAAATAAAACAGCAGCACTTTTAGAAGCAGCATTTATGGTTGGTGCTATTTTGGCGGGAGCTGATAAGGAAGAGGTCTTTATGATGGAAAGTGTCGGTTATAAAGTAGGCTTTGCTTTTCAGATACAGGACGATATTTTAGATGTTATGGGTAGTGAAAAAGACCTGGGCAAGCCGCTTTTTAGTGATGATAAAAATCACAAAGTGACTTATTTAAGCCTAAAGGGCTTAGAGGAGGCAAAAACAAAAGTGAATCTTTTGACGGAAGAAGCCTTGGATATCTTGGAAGAAATCCATCCTAAAGATAAGTTTTTATTGAATTTGATAAAATCTTTGACTGACCGTAAGAAATAAAGGAGACAGTTATGATACTGGATAAAATTAATCATCCAAATGACATTAAAAAAATAGATCCGGAAGACTTTGGAAGATTAGCTGAGGAGATTAGAAGATTTTTAATTGAAAATCTTAGTAAAACAGGTGGACATTTAGGGCCGAATTTAGGGGTTGTGGAACTTACTATGGCACTACATCATGAATTGGATTTTCCTAAGGATAAGCTGATATGGGATGTTGGGCATCAGGCTTACACTCATAAGATTTTAACCGGAAGAAAAGATGGATTTGGTGAACTTAGAAAGTTTGGTGGCTTAAGCGGTTTTCCAAAGCGAGGGGAGAGTGCTTGTGACAGTTTGGATACAGGGCACAGTACAACATCAATTTCAGCGGCGATAGGTTATGTCCATGCAAGGGAATTAAGAAAAGAGGATTATCGGGTAGTTGCTGTTATAGGCGACGGGGCTATGACCGGCGGTATGGCCTATGAAGCTTTAAATAATGCCTCAAACTTAAAGTCTAATCTTACCATTGTTTTGAATGATAATAAAATGTCTATTTCCGAAAATGTAGGTGGTATTTCCGCTTATCTTGGAAATTTAAGAACAGCTACCGGTTATACGGGAATGAAAATGAATCTGGAAAATACTCTAAATAAGATTCCTGTAGTAGGAAAGCCTATGGTTCGTTCGATGAAGATAACCAAACAGTCCCTAAAACAGTTTTTGATTCCCGGCATGTTTTTTGAAGAGATGGGAATTACTTATTTAGGACCTGTAGACGGGCACAATGTCAAACAGATGGTGCGTTTGTTAAGAGAAGCCAATAGGGTAAAAGGACCTGTTTTAATCCATGTAGTTACTCAAAAGGGGAGAGGATATACGCCGGCTCTTAGGCATCCGGCACGTTTTCATGGAACTGCACCATTTGATGTAAAAACAGGGCTTTTAACATCAAATGGAAAAGCGACATATACAGATATATTTTCTACGGTAATGAGGAAACTGGGAGACAGAAAGCCGGATGTGGTGGCGATTACTGCTGCCATGCCGGATGGTACGGGATTAAAACGGTTTAGAAATATGTTTCCGGATCGGTTTTTTGATGTGGGGATTGCAGAGGAGCATGCCGTCACTTTTGCGGCAGGCTTGGCTTTAGGAGGTATGGTTCCTATTGTGGCAATTTATTCCACATTTTTACAAAGAGCAATAGACCAGATTCTTCTGGATGTGTGTATGCAAAATCTTCATGTGATTTTTGCAGTTGATAGGGCAGGGCTTGTCGGAAGTGACGGAGAAACTCATCAAGGGGCTTTTGATTTATCTTATTTAACCATGATACCGAACATGACAGTGATGGCACCGAAAAACAAGTGGGAATTATCTGATATGTTAAAATATGCCTATGATTTAGATGGTCCGGTGGCTATTCGCTATCCAAGAGGAGAGGCTTATGACGGTTTAAAGGATCATAGGCAAGTTATAGAGTTGGGAAAGAGTGAGTATATTCACAAAGGAGATAAGATAGCTATTCTTGCTCTTGGAAGTATGGTAAAAGTCGGAGAAGAAATTTATCAGGACTATTTAAAAAAGGGAAAGGAAATTACCTTAATTAATGTAAGGTTTGCGAAACCTTTGGATGAAGAGCTTTTGGAGGAAATCAGTAAAGAATATGAATTGCTTGTGACCATGGAAGAAAATGTGGCAAGTGGCGGATTTGGTCAACAGGTGGCAGCCTGGTTAAAAGGGCATGAGAAAGAAAAAAAATTGCTTTCTATTGCAATAGAGGATAGCTTTATTTGTCAGGGAAGTGTTTTAGAGCTCTATAAGGCTTTGGGTATGGATAAAGATAGTGTGATTAGGAAAATAGAGGAAAGACTTTAAATGAAAGAGCGTTTAGATGTATTATTGGTAAAAAGAAATTTAGCATCTTCCAGAGAGAAAGCAAAGGCGATTATAATGTCCGGTAATGTTTACGTAAAGGGACAAAAAGAAGACAAGGCAGGAGCAAGCTTTTCGGAGGATGTAGAAATAGAGGTAAGAGGAAAGCAGCTTGCATATGTAAGCCGTGGTGGATTAAAGCTTGAAAAGGCAGTGAAAAACTTCGGCTTTTCTCTCGAAAATAAGATTTGTATGGATGTGGGGTCATCTACGGGGGGATTTACAGACTGCATGTTGCAAAATAAAGCTGTTAAGGTTTATTCTGTGGATGTGGGACATGGACAGTTGGACTGGAAATTAAGGCAGGATTTTCGTGTGGTATGTATGGAAAAAACCAATATACGCTATGTTACTCCGGAGGATATAGGAGAGTTGATAGACTTTTCTTCTATTGATGTTTCTTTTATTTCGCTGACGAAAGTTTTACTTCCAGTAAAAAATTTATTAAAAGATCAGGCAGAAGTGGTGGCATTGATTAAACCTCAGTTCGAGGCGGGAAGAGAAAAAGTCGGAAAAAAAGGGGTGGTAAGAGACCCTAAAGTACACTTGGAGGTTTTGGAGAAAGTGTTATCCTATGCTGTGTCCATAGGCTTTGAAATCCTACATGTGGATTTTTCTCCGATTAAAGGGCCGGAAGGCAATATAGAGTATCTTGCACATTTAAGAAAAGGCAATGAAGAAAATGACTTAGTTGACTTGCCTTATGCAGATATTCAAACTTTAGTAGCAAAAGCACATACATCGTTGGACAAACAGGAGTAGAGGTATGGAGCATTTTTATATTATAACCAATCACGATAAAGATGAAAATTTGCAAATTACCCGAATGATAAGGGAATATTTAGAAAGTCATGGGAAAACCTGTGATATACAGGCAGAAAGAAACAAGGCAAAAAGCAGTTCTTATCGCTATACGGATGTGGAGGCGATTCCTGAAAATGTAGATTGTATTTTGGTCTTGGGAGGAGATGGCACTCTTTTACAAGCGGCAAGAGATGTGGTAAAAAGAGAAATTCCTCTTTTTGGAATTAATATGGGCACTTTGGGTTACTTGGCAGAAGGGGATAAACATTCCATTATTCCGGCTCTGGACAGCCTGATGGCAGAAGAATACGAGATTGAATCGCGTATGATGCTTAGGGGCACTCTTTATCATAATAGAAGAAAAGTGATTACGGATTTGGCTCTGAATGATATTGTGATCAGAAGAGAGGGACCGCTTAGGATTATCAAATTTAAAAATTTTATCAATGGAGAATTTTTAAATGCCTATAATGCAGATGGAATCATTATTGCAACGCCGACAGGCTCTACCGGGTATAGTTTGTCTGCCGGGGGGCCTATTGTGTCGCCTAGGGCATCTTTGTTACTTATGACAGCGATTGCACCGCACACACTAAATACAAGGAGTATTCTTTTTGATTCTAAGGATAAAATTTGTATAGAGATAGGAGCGGGAAGAGGAGATAGCCCGGAAAATGCGGTGGCTTCTTTTGACGGTGATACCAATATTCCTATGAGGACAGGTGATAAAATAGAAATTATCTGTGCCAAAGAGGTAACGAAAATTGTGAAAATAAACAAAGTGAGTTTTTTGGAAGTCTTACGAAAAAAAATGAGCAATACTTAAGGAGAGAATCATGAAAAGTTCGCGTCATGAAAAGATTATCGAACTTGTCCGGGAAAATCAAATAGAGACACAGGAAGATTTGGCTGCTCTTTTGCAGGCAAGTGGATATAAAGTTACGCAGGCTACTGTGTCGCGGGATATTAAAGATTTGAAGTTGACAAAAGTCAGCAGAGACGGCAAACGCTCTGTCTATCAGGTGCTGGTAGAAAGAAAAGAGGACGAAAAACAAAACAAATATACCCGTGTTTTAAAAGATGCTTTTGTATCTATGGATATAGGAGGCAACTTGCTTGTGATACGGACGGTTTCAGGAATGGCAATGGCAGTAGGTGCTGCGGTAGACGGTTTAAATTATACGGAAATTTTGGGTTGTGTTGCCGGGGATGATACCCTAATGTGTGCAGTAAGGACTCAGGAAGATGCACTTATTGTTATGGAGAGACTTAAAAGTATTATTGAGAGCTAGGTAGTTGGAGGGGAATGTGTGCTTACAGATATACATGTAAAAAATCTGGCATTAATTGATGAACTGGATATAGAATTGGATAAAGGTTTAAATATTCTTACAGGAGAGACGGGAGCCGGTAAATCTATTATTATAGGTTCCATAGGTTTGGCACTTGGTGGGAAGATGGATAAAGGGTTTATTAGAGAAAATGCCCCCTTTGGTTTGGTGGAGTTGATTTTTCACATAAAAAACCCCAAAATTCTCGCCCAATTAAAAGCGAAAGAAATTTATCCTGAGGATGGTCAATTGATTTTGACAAGAAAAGTCTTAGAGGGCAGGAGTATCAGTAAAATCAATGGTGAGACGGTAACATTAGGTCAGATAAGGGAGATTTCTCCACTTTTGATAGATATTCATGGACAACATGAACATCAGTCGCTTCTCTATCCCAAGTACCAGTTGGGTGTTTTGGATGCTTTTGGAGGTGAGGATAGTCTTGCTTTACTAAAAGAGGTGAGTCTGGCTTATAAAAGTTATTTAAAAGCCAAGGAAAATTTTTCATCTTATAATATGGATGAGAGTCAAAGACAAAAGGAAATTTCTTTTTTGGAGTTTGAAATCCGGGAAATTGAAGAAGCAAACCTTTCTTTGGAGGAAGATAAGAATCTAGAGGCAAAATACAAAAAAATGGTAAATGCCAAAAGGCTGTTGGAAAATTTATATGAAGTGCATTCTTTGTGTGGTTATAGACAGGAAAACAGTGGGGGAAACCTTGTGGGAAAGGGGCTTTTGCTTATGACTCCATTGCATGGGCTCGATGAGGGAGCAAAAAATCTTTATGAAATGTTGGCGGATGTGGATAACCTTTTAAATGACTTTAATAGAGAACTGGCAACTTATCTGGAGGATTTGGAATTTTCAGAAGAAGAGTTTTTAGAGTGTGAGAATAGGTTAAATACAATCAACCGCCTAAAGGCAAAATATGGAAATACTATAGAAGAGATTGATGCTTATAAAGAGGATTCCCAAAATAAGTTAAATATTTTTTATCACTATGAAGAAGAGAAAGAGCAGGCAAAAAAGGTTTTGGAAGAGGTGACTTTAGTCTACAGGCAAGCTGCTAAAAAACTTTCTCTTTTAAGACAGAAAAAAGCAAAAGACTTAGAAAGCAAAGTGATAGAGGCATTAAAGGAACTAAACTTCGAGGATACTCGTTTTGAGATTGCCTTTAAAGAAGAAAAGACATTTCGCGAAGACGGGAGTGATAGTGTAGAATATTTGATTTCCACAAATGCCGGGGAAAAGTTAAAAGCCTTGCAGAAAGTTGTCTCAGGAGGAGAGCTTTCTCGTATTATGCTGGCTTTAAAGACTATTTTAGCAGATAAAGATGATAGGGATACTTTGATTTTCGATGAAATTGATACAGGTATCAGTGGAAGGACGGCGCAAATGGTTTCTGAAAAGATGGCACAGATTGCCAAAAAAAGACAGGTTATCTGTATTACCCACTTATCACAGATTGCAGCTATGGCAGATGGACATTTTGAGATATCAAAAGAAGTTAAAGAAGGTAAAACCAGAAGCAATATTAGAAGACTTAAAGAAGAGGAATCTATTGTGGAATTGGCAAGGATTCTTGGAGGGGCACAAATAACAGAAACCGTGTTAAATAGTGCAAAGGAAATGAAGTTACTGGCGGATGATAAAAAGAAGCACTTATAGATAAAATGAGTGAGACCTAAAGAGAGGAGTGCAAAAGTGAAAGTATCTACAAGAGGACGATATGCATTGAGATTGATGTTGGATTTAGCTTTGCAAGGAGACGAAAAACCTACGCAAATCAAGGAAATCGCAAAAAGACAGGAGATTTCTTTAAAGTATTTGGAGCAGATTATTTCTATTTTAAATAAGGCGGGTTTTGTAAAAAGTGTTCGTGGACCTCAGGGAGGCTATTTTCTAA
>DATCYL010000110.1:0-3263 GCA_036570305.1 Lachnospiraceae bacterium | reverse complement strand
GCTCCGCACATAAAAAATAAAAAAGACTTACTATAATAATTCCTACAATTAAATTCATTTTTACTTCTTAGCCATAAACTTCGGCTTTTCCTTTCTTACTTCTTTTACTGTAAAAAAGAATATCCCAAAGCCGGGATATTCCTTTCTACAAGGATTCAACTACTTCTTTTTATTTGTCAGCTTCTAGACTGTCCTCTAGCGGACTATCCTTGGATGTAGATGCCTCTTCTTTTTCAGGCTCTCTTTCTTTTTCAGAAGCTTCCTTTTCCACTATAGGAGTTTCTTCTTTCTCCTCCTTTAGGACTTCTTTTTCAAGCTCTTTGCTTTCTTCTTTAGTCTCTTTTGGTAAGCTCTCTTCCTTTTTCTCTTCTTTTATTACTTCCGTGCTTTCCTTTTTCTCCAAAGCTACAGCCGCTTCTTCTTTTTTATTTTCTTTCTTGTCATCCTTTACCACTTCTTTTTTGTTTTCTATAGGCTTACTGTTTTGTGCACCCACAAGTGGTTTTTCTGTTTCTGCCGGTTTTACCTTATCCTCTACCGCCTTTTTCACTCTTACAAAAATCTCTATTCTTCCATCCTCATAACCTTCTCTTCCCTTTAAGGATGGTACTTTAAATACCAAAGTTGCCTTTTGCAGTTCATTCACTTTTTTGTAATCCGGCTTTACCTTAAGTTCCACTTCCACTCCGGAATCCGGGAAGTTCGATAAAGTATCAGTATAATCTTTGAGAGTCGGCTCTGTTCCATTCACCTCTAAAACTTGTATATTTTTTCTTGCATTAAAGGATAATGGATTTTCATCTTCATGTCCTGTTAACCCATCTAAATCGAAATCTTTGGTAACATATACTTTCAAAAATCTTGAGCTATTTTTTTCGTCATCTACTTTTCTTACATAACGTGTCTTATCCTGCTCATTTTCCCCTATTAAAGTAAGATTATACTCCATAAAAGTAGGTGATTTGCTATCTCCTTCGTACTCTGGTATTCCTATAATCTCACCTTTAGCACTATCAAAACGAAGTCCCTTTGGAAGATTTTGTACTTCCACAATTTTAACTCCCTTCTGTCTTGAGAAGACTTTTAAAGGCTTAATTGCTACTCCATGAGTATAAATTTCATTTTCTCCTGTTAAATCCATATCTGTTGCCAAGGTATAAGCATCTGCCACAACCTCATTTGCGCTGGTATCAGGAGCTGCCTGTCCATCTCCCTCTACCCTGTTTTTGCTTGATTCTTCTCCTGCAAATCCAAACTCTATATGCATAAATGGAGACACATGGAAGTTGTAGTTTTCATCCTCCGGTTTTAGATGCTTAATAAGTTCATATCTTTGCTCTTTTCCTTCAGAAGCTGCCACACCGGAACTATATTCATAGAATTTTCCGCTTTTTGAAACCACCCTGATTTTAATTGCTTTTAGTCTAAAGCTCTCCGGCGCCTGTATTTTTTGGCTTAAGTAAGAAATGTTATTAGGTTCAGCCTTATCCATATTAAGATTTTCTACCTTGTACCAGTTTTTTCCATCCTTACTATAGTGTAAGCCAACGATATAGTCCTTAGAAAAATATCCTACCTGTACCTGGAAAATTGCTGTTTTCTTTGACTTGGTATGTTCAATCTCCACATTGAAATTGTCCATATCCTTTAAACTCATCTTGTCAAAGATTTCTTTTCCGGTCTCCCTATTTCTAATGACCAGTCCCTTTTCCTTAAAATCTTTAAAGGAAACAACTTCTTCTTTTCCTTCTTTTTTAATGATTTTTACCTGCAAAGGTGAGAGATCTAACCCCTCTTTTTTATTGGCTCTTAATACAATATTTTTGCTGTGTTCTTGAATATCTTCATTGCGTACAATAGCTAAATCCTGAACATCGTTTTTCGTCTCATAATCTTTGGAAGAATTTTCCACAGCATTTCTTACAGATTTTATCATACCGCTTCCACTAAAGGTAGCTGCCGAAATTGTATCAAAAACCTGACCGGTGGAAAGTCTGTCATTCATAAAGCTTCTAACGGCATCTGCCGCTACATCCTTATCCAATCTCCCTTTTGATGCCCTCTTTAAAACACTTGCATATTTTTCGCCTAGCAGTTCTTTAGCTTTTTCATAGGCATTATCTGCTTGGAAAATTCGCTCTGTATAATCGCTAAACAAAGCCATCTGTGCCCCAAACAGTCTTACATTCTTTCCTTTCAAAAGATTTACCACTTTGATAGCTCTTTCATAATAAAGGAAATCATCCGGAAATTCATTTTTAGGAATACTTACAGACTCTACTTCTCCATTTACAATCTTAACAATCGATTTAATTCCTTTTTGCTTAAAGGTATTTCCCTCTTTATAATATCCATGGGCATAGCCTATATAATCTCCGTCAGCCAAAGGTTTGTCAATATAATAAGGCTTTAGAAGATCATCAATATTGTCTTTGTTATGATTTTCATCAATAGGCTTTATCACATTCGGTGTGCCAGGTTTGGATGGCTGCACCTGCTTTGGTGCATTTACATGCAATGTTGGCAGTTGTGCCTTTTTTGCCTGACCGGAATCCTTCTTTACCGCTTTCGCTAAAGCATTACTTACCGCCTCAATAATTCCTTGGCTTGAATAGGTAGCTCCTCCGACAGTATCCACATTGGTATTGCCTGCCAATATGCTTGGAATCACACCGTCGATAGCTCTTTGTATATAAGGAGAATCATCTCTATGGCTTAACACTTCTATACCACTTACCTTACCGTTAGAAACAGTCACTCTAACTCGGATATTTCCTCCAAATCCCTGTCCGTTTCCTATGTAACTGCCATCTTCCAGTCCGGCTTCTGCAGAAGTCTGTGTCCCCAGACTATAATTGCCCGGCTCTGCCTTTCTGCCGTCTGCCGGAGCCTTGCTTCCTACATTTTTAGGTGCTACATCGTTACTTTTAATTTTTACTCCCGCCTTTGATAAGGCATCTCTTACTGCACTCTTAATGGCATTTGAACTTACAGTAGCACCGGAAACAGAATCTACATTCGGTGTATTGCTCTTAATAATATTTGCAATAATAGAGGAGGCACTTGCGTAATATTCCGGTGTCTCAGAATGAGAAGTTACTTTTATATCTGCAATCTTTCCATCCTTTACCGTTACAAGAACAGTCAAGCGTCCTCCATATCCCTTAGCAGAACCCTCGTACTGTCCATCTTTTAGCTGTCCGGGCACTTCCGCCTTTACGGGCTCTACTTTATTTTCTTCCTTTTTCTCTCTTTTCTTTATA